>DASXRH010000159.1:0-9880 GCA_036506715.1 Acidimicrobiales bacterium | reverse complement strand
CCGCCGAGGTCGTAGACGGCGATGACCGCCCCGGGCTCGACCCGGGACAGCGAGGCGTAGTGGATCGCGGCGGCCTCGGGCTCGGTGACCGTCACCACGTCGTCGAGATCGGCCAGCCGGAACGACTGGCGCAGCAGGTCGAGCTTGTAGGCGCCCCAGTTGGCCGGGTGGGACACGGCGATGCGGTCGGGCGGTCCGCCCTCGCCCTCGGTGACCTTGTCGACGACCCACCGCAGCAGCTTGGCGATGAGGGCGTCGGCCGAGTACGGCGTGCCGGCCACGATGATGGGCGTGGGGTCACCCAGCCGGCGCTTGAACTCGCGTGCCACCCGCAGCGGCTCGGTGGCGGCCCGGCGGGCGGCGGCCTCGCCGGTGAGCACGGTCTCGTCGTCGCGCAGCAGCACCACCGAGGGGATCGTCTGGGCCCGGTTGCCCAGGCCGACCATGTCGTAGCGCCCGTCGCGCCACACGGCGGCCGCCGTATAGGTGGTCCCGATGTCGATACCCAGGAAGTACGCCACTGCGCCTCGTCCGCTCCGTGCCCGCCTCGGCCCGCCGCCTCCAGCGGTGTCGGACATTAGCGGTCACATCGTCTCGGCGAAGCTCACCTCACCCTCGCCCCGCAGCACGTTCTTGAGCAGCTTGCCCGACGCGTTGCGGGGCAACGGCTCGGTCCGCAGATCGACGTAGGCGGGCACCTTGAAGTCGGCCAGCTCGGCCCGCACCCAGTCCCTGACCTCGTTCTCGGTGAGGGTCTCGCCCGGCTTGAGCTGGACGACGGCCTTCACCTCCTCACCCAGCTCGGCATGGGGCACGCCGATGATGGCGGCGTCGGCGATGGCCGGGTGGTCGACCAGGCGGTGCTCGATCTCGACGCAGTAGACGTTCTCGCCGCCGCGGATGATCATGTCCTTCTTGCGGTCGGTGATGGCGAGGTACCCCTCCTCGTCGAGGTGGCCGATGTCGCCCGTGTGCAGCCAGCCCTCGGGGTCGATGGCCTCGGCGGTGGCCTCGGGCTTGTTCCAGTAGCCCTTCATCAGGATCGGGCCCCTTATGCACACCTCGCCGGTCTCGCCCTGGGCCAGCGGGGTGTTGGCGGCGTCGACGATGCGGACCTCGACCGTGGGCACCGGCGGGCCGACCGACCACGGCTTGCGCTTGGCGTCGTCGCCGTTGATCACGGTGGCGACCGACGACGTCTCGGTCAGTCCGTAGGCGTTGGCGGTCGAGCGGACGTTGGGGAACGTGTCGGCCACCTTGCGCAGCAGCTCGTCGGCGGACGGCGACCCGCCGAACGCGACGGTGGTCACGGTGGACGTGTCGTAGTCGTGGCGCCCCGGGTGCTCGCACACCCGCCACACCATGGTGGGCACGGTGGCCCACACGGTGACACCGTGGTCCTGGATGAGCTGCAGCGCCGAGTCGGGGTCGAAGCGGCCGGCGGGGATCACGATCTTGATGCCGGCCAGCATCCCCACCACCAGGCCCGAGTGGCATCCCGACACGTGGAACAGCGGCGAGGTGAGCAGCGACACGGTGGGGCCACCGCCGAGCGCGGAGCCCGCCTCGGGGTTGAGCATCGCCCCGGCGACCGTGCTGTAGATCGTGTTCTGGAGGTTGGCGACCATCGACCGGTGGGTCGAGATGGCGCCCTTGGGCTTCCCCGTCGTGCCCGACGTGTAGAAGATGACGGCGGCATCGTCCTCGTCGATGGCGGTGGTGGGGAACTCGGCCGTGGGCTCGCCGGTCAGCTCGTCGAAGCGGTGGAGGGCGACCGAGCCGTCCACCCCCGGGTAGTCGCCGGGGTCGGCGCCCACCAGGAACACGTGGGCCAGGTCGGGCGCCTCGCCCAGCCGGTCGACGATGCGCTCGAACCGCTTGGCGTCGGCCACCAGCACGGTGGCGCCCGAGTCCTGCAGGCCGTAGAGGATCTCGTCGGCCTTCCACCAGCCGTTGAGCCCCACCAGCACGGCGCCCTGCGCCACCGTGGCCCAGAAGGCCAGGCACCACTCGGGGTTGTTCTGGCTGAGGACGGCGACCCGGTCGCCCTGGTCGATCCCGAACCGCTCGTGGAGGGCCCGGCCCGCGCCGTTGGCGGTCTCGACGAACGTCTTGTAGCCGTAGGTGCGGTCGCCGTAGACGATGAAGGTGGTCTCGTCGCCCCGGGACACGGCCGCCTCGGTGATCTCCCGCAGCGAGCGCATGCGCTGGGCGTAGACCTGCATGGGGCGGCCACCGACGTCCTCGGTCGCGACCTCGAACATGCCTCCGGGCCCGGTGAGCTGGGCGCGGACCTCGGACGGGTTGGGCATCACGTCCCCCTCGTGTGACTGATGCGAACGTCAGCCGAGCCTAGGACACGGCCTGGGCCGTCACCGGAACGACGCGGCGACGTCGTCGATGAACCGGTCGAGCGCCTCGAGCTTGGCCGGGCCCGTGCCCAGCGTGAAGTCGGGCACGATGAGCTCGTCCAGGCCGGCCTCGGCGTAGGCGGCGACGACGTCGCGCAGCCGCTCGGGGGTGCCGGCCATGAGGGCCCGGGGCGCGTTGGCGGTGATGCGCTCGCCCTCGGCGTCGTCGGCGGTGAACACGACCAGGGCCTGGGCGGTGCGGGCCACCGAGTCGGGGTCGCGCCCGACCTCCTCGCACCGCCGGGTGAGCATGGCGGACCGCTCGGCGATGTGGTCGGGCAGGCCCCAGGTGTTCCACTCGTCCGCGCCGCGCGCCACGATGCCGAGCATCCGGTCGCCGCTGCCCCCGACCAGGATGGGCAGCTCGGCCTGGACGGGCTTGGGCTCGCACACGGCATCGGTGACCGTGTAGTGGCGCCCGGCGAACGTGGTGGTGGGCTGGCGCAGCAGGCCGCGGATGATCTCGACGGCCTCGCCGAACCGGCCCACCCGCTCGCCGACCGGCGGGAGGGTGATGCCGTACTGCTCGTGCTCGTTGACCTGCCACCCGGCGCCCATGCCCAGCACGAACCGGCCTCCGCTGACGTGGTCGACGGTCGCCGCCATCTTGGCCACGACAGCCGGGTGGCGGTAGGTGTTGCCGTAGACGAGGGTGCCGATCCGCACCCGCTCCACCGCGGCGGCCAGCGCCGCCACCAGAGACCCCGCCTCCAGCATCGGCGTCTCGACCGGGCTCATCGGTGGGTTGCCCATGAAGTGGTCGGCGACCCACACCCCGTCCCACCCGGTGGCGGCGGCATGGCGGGCGGTGGCGAGGATCTCGGCCCAGGTCTGCGAGATGCCGGCCCACACGGAGAAGCGCATCGGCCCAGCATGCCCGACGCCGTCCAGCCGCCGGGACGGCGACCGCTCGGCGGCCGCGGCCCTGGCCGGCCAGGTCCTGGCGGAGGGGTGATGGCGCCTGTCACGTCGGCGCCGTACGGAACCGGTGTGAAGACCGCCGTAAGCCTGCCGCCATTCGCCGATGCCGCCACCCTGGTGGCCATGGCTGCCGAGGCCGAGGCCGCCGGGTGGGACGGGGTGTTCCTGTGGGACCACCTGGTGCTCCTGCCCGACCAGCGGCTCGACGTGCACGATCCCTGGGTGCTGCTGGGGGCGATGGCCCAGGTCACCGAGCGGGTGCTGCTCGGCACCCTCGTCACCCCGCTGGCCCGGCGGCGACCGTGGGTCGTCGCCCGCCACGTGATCACGCTCGACCACCTCAGCGGCGGGCGCGCGGTGCTCGGCGTGGGCCTCGGCGAGCCGGCCGATGCCGACTTCGCGGCCTTCGGCGACCCCGCCGACCCCCGCCGGCGGGCCGCCCTCCTCGACGAGGGGCTCGAGCTGGTCGACGGGCTGATGCGGGGACCGGTGCGCCACCACGGCGACGCCTTCGACGTCGAGACCGAGCTGCTGCCGCGGCCGGTCCGCCAGCCCCGGCCCCCGATCTGGGTGGCGGGCGTGGCGCCCCATCCGCGGCCGCTGGCCCGGGCCCGTCGCTGGGACGGCGTCGTGCCCATCGCCCTCGACCGGCTGCTCACCCCCGACGAGGTGGCCGCCTACCTTGGGGACGACGAGCGCCCCGCCGGTTGGGACGTGGTGGTCAACGCCGCCCCCGGGGTCCCGTTCGACGACTACGCGGCGATCGGGGCGACCTGGGTGGTCGAGGGCGCCTGGCCCGCCGGCGACTGGGTACGCGACCTGCGGAACCGCATCGCGAGGGGTCCGTGACCAGCGGTCAGCGCAGGCGCTCGACCACGTAGTCGATGCAGGCCGTGAGCGCCTCCACGTCCTCGGGGTCGATCGCCGGGTAGAGCGCGATGCGCAGCTGGTTGCGGCCGAGCTTGCGGTAGCTGTCGGTGTCGAGAACGGAGTTCTGGCGGAGGACGGCGCTGACGTCGGTGGCCTGGACCGTGTCGTCGAGGTCGATCGTGGCCACCACGTGGCTGCGCAGCGCCGGGTCGGTGACGAACGGGGTGGCGTAGTCGCTGCCCTCGGCCCAGCCGTAGATGATCTCGGCCGACCGGTCGCAGCGGCCGGCGGCGAACGGCAGGCCGCCGTTGTGGACGATCCACTCGACCTGCTGCACGGCCAGGTGGATGGTGGCCAGCGCCGGGGTGTTGTAGGTCTGGTCCTTGCGGCTGTTGTCGAGGGCGATGCCGAGGTCGAGGAAGGCGGGCACCCACCGGTCGGAGGCGGCGATGCGCTCGATCCGCTCGACGGCGGCGGGGGACAGGGCGGCCAGCCACAGCCCGCCGTCGCTCGCCAGGCACTTCTGCGGGGCGAAGTAGTAGGCGTCCACCTCGCGGGGGTCGAAGCGCAGCCCGCCGGCCGCCGAGGTGGCGTCCACCAGGACCAGGCCCTCGGCCCCCTCGGGCCGGCACACCGGCGCGGCCACCCCGGTCGAGGTCTCGTTGTGGGTGAGGCAGTAGGCGTCGACGTCGGGCGTGGCCTTGGCCTCGGGGACCGACCCCGGCGGGGCCTCGATCACCTCGGGCTCGTCGAGATGGGGCGCGGCCCGCACGCACGCTGCGAACTTGGACGAGAACTCACCGAAGCTGAGGTGCTGGCTGCGCTGGTCGACGAGCCCGAAGCTGGCGGCGTCCCAGAACGCGGTGGTGCCCCCGTTGCCCAGCGCCACCTCGTAGCCGTCGGGCAGCGACAGCAGCTCGGCGATGCCGTTGCGCAGCGCGGCCACCATGAACCGGACCGTGGCCTGCCGGTGGCTGGTGCCCAGGTAGCTGCGCCCGGTGTCGGCCAGCGCCGCCAGCGCCTCGGGCCGTACCTTGGAGGGGCCGGAACCGAACCGCCCGTCCCTCGGCAGCATGTCGTCGGGGATGGTTATCGCTGGGGTCGCGGCGGTCATCGGTGTCACTATCGCGGGCGTCGAGACAAGGAGCCAGCCCGTTGCCCCCCACCCGTCGCATCTCCGCCCGCGTCGCCGCCATCACCGAGTCGGCCACTCTCGCCGTCGACGCGAAGGCCAAGGCGCTGCGGGCCGCCGGCGAGCCGGTGATCGGCTTCGGCGCCGGCGAGCCCGACTTCCCCACGCCCGACCACATCGTCGAGGCGGCGGTCCAGGCGTGCCGCACCCCCCGCTACCACAAGTACACGCCGGCCGGGGGCCTGCCCGAGCTGCGCGAGGCCATCGCGGCCAAGACCAAGCGCGACTCGGGCTACGACGTCAGCGCCGCCCAGGTGCTGGTCACCAACGGCGGCAAGCACGCCGTCCACAACTCCTTCGCCACCCTGCTCGACCCGGGCGACGAGGTGCTCCTGCCCGCCCCCTACTGGACGACGTACCCCGAGCCGATCCGCCTGGCCGGCGGCGAGCCGGTGGTGCTGCCCACCGACGAGTCCACCGGCTTCCGGGTCACGGTCGACCAGCTCGACGCGGCCACCACCGACCGCACCAAGGTGCTCATGTTCGTCTCGCCCTCCAACCCCACCGGCGCGGTCTACCCCCGCGACGAGGTCGAGGCCATCGGCCGCTGGGCCGCCGACCGGGGCATCTGGGTGGTCACCGACGAGATCTACGAGCACCTCACCTACGGCGACCACGAGTTCAGCTCGATCGCCACGCTGGTCCCCGAGCTGGCCGACCGGGTGGTGGTGGTCAACGGGGTGGCCAAGACCTACGCCATGACCGGATGGCGGGTCGGCTGGATGATCGGCCCGCCCGACGTCGTCAAGGCAGCCACCAACCTCCAGTCGCACGCCACCAGCAACGTGGCCAACGTGTCCCAGGTGGCGGCGCTGGCCGCGGTGTCGGGCGACCTCGAGGCGGTGGCCGGGATGCGGGCCGCCTTCGAGCGCCGGGGCCGCACGATGCACCGGCTGCTGTCGGGCATCCCCGGCGTCCACGCCCTCGAACCCCAGGGCGCCTTCTACGCCTTCCCCAACCTGTCGGCCTACCTGGGCCGCGACATCCGGGGCGCCCGGTCCGCCACCACGGTCGAGCTGTGCGGCGTGCTGCTCGACGAGGCCAAGGTGGCCGTCGTCCCCGGCGAGGCCTTCGACGCCCCCGGCTACGCCCGCCTGTCGTACGCGCTCGGCGACGACGACCTGGGCGAGGGCTGCCAGCGCATCGCCGACCTGCTGGCCGAGGCGCGCTGACCCCGCCCGGACCGCGGCGGGTCCGGGTGGGGCGGCGGCGCCACGATTCCTAGGTGACGTCGAAGGTGTACTCGGCGTTCTCGTCCTGGCCGACGGTGCCGGTCTCGGTGCGGGCCTCGCCGGCCACCGTGATCTTCAACGTGAAGTCGCCGGCCCCGCAGTCGGACCCGTCGTCCCTGGACAACCGGAACCCGTTGACCCGGACCGTGTAGCTGCCGGAGGGGGCCGCGCCCACCGGCCAGAAGATGTTCTCGACGCCGCCGTCGTTCTCGCAGTCGACGTTGGAGTCGACGTCGAGCTGGCCGCCGGTCGAGGTCGGTCCGATGTTGATGTAGTCGATCTCGGTGCCGTCGGGCTCGATGACGTGGAGGTCGAGGTCGGCGTCGGACGCCCACTGCAGGGTGAGCTGGACGTCGCCGGTGCCGACGTCGGTCTTGGTGACGCCGTCGGAGCCGATCGGCCGCTGGATCAGGCCGCCGCTGTCGAAGTCGACCAGCGTGATGGCGTCCACCTGGTCGCCGGCCTGGACCGTGACCGCCTGGGTCGGGTCGAGCCCGTCCCACGCCTCGTCGGGGTTGTCGGCCGTGTTCTCGACCGTGCCGGCGTCGGACGACGAGCCCTCGTCGCCGAGCGCGGTGGGCTCGGCCAGGGGGTTGCCGCAGTTGCACTTGACCCGGGGCACGCCGGTGTCGTCGACCAGGACGGCGGTGCCGGCCTGGAGCAGCGACTGGAACGCGTTGGCCTCGCCGTCCTTGAACCCGTGGTTGGTGACACGGGTGTCGAACCGCAGCCGCACGGCGGTCAGCCCGGCCACGTAGTCGGGGATGCCGGCGACGTCGACGCCCAGCACCCCGGCCCACGCCTCCGCCTTGGCCTCGTTGGCCGGGTCGGTCAGGAAGCTGACCAGCTTGGCCGTGTCGCACACCTGCGTGTCGCGGCTGCCGCCGTAGACGGCCTCGTCCGAGCCCTGGACCACCCGGCCGGACAGCGTGGCGCCGACCTGCTCGGCGCGGGGATCGGGCACGTCGGGGGTGGTGAGGGAGACGACGGCGGCGGTGGCGGCGCCCGCGGCCTCACCGACGTCGAGGTTGCCGGCGAAGTCGTCCTCCTGGACCATGCCCACCGGTTCGAGGACGACCTTGGCCTCTTCGTCCTTGGGCTTGAACACGAAGAAGGCGGCGACGGCCAGCGCGGCCACGACGATGACGCCGAGCACGATGAGCAGGGCACCTCGGCGCTTCTTCTCGGGTGGGCCGCCGGGCGGGTAGCCGCCGGGGCCGCCCCAGCCGGGCGGGGGGCCGCCGGGCGGGGGGGCGTAGGCCCCGGGCGCGCCGGGCCCACCGGGTGGCGGTGGGTAGCCGCCCGGGCCGCCGGGGGGCGGTGGATACCCACCGGGACCACCGGGTGGCCCGTAGGGTTCGGGGGGCGGGCCCCCGGGGCCGCCGGGTGGGGGTGGATAGCCGCCACCGGGCGGGCCGTCGGGATCGGGGGGTGGAGCGCCGGGGCCGCCGGGGGGGCCGTAGGGATCAGGGGGTGGAGCGCCGGGGCCACCCGGGCCGGGCGGTGGCCATCCCCCCGGGCCGGGCGGCGGGCCGCCGGGCGGGGGACCGCCGGGCCCGCCCTGGCCGGGTCCGGTGGGTCCGGTGGGTCCGCCCAGCGCGTCGGCCGACCCCAGGTCGAGGCCGCAGCCCACACAGCGGTCGGCCCCGGGGGCATTGATCGTTCGGCAACGTGTGCACTCCACGGTCCTGATACTGCGTCAGGACGCCCACCCCGCGCCCCGGGGAAATCCCCGTATGGGGTCGGGCCCCGTGCACTTTCTCCACGCCGCTACCCTCGCCGTCCATGGCACCGTACGGATCGTGGTCCACGCCCATCACCTCTGAGCTGGTGGTTCGGGCCGCCGCCGGGCTCGGGGGCGTGGCCGTCGACGGCGACGCCATCTGTTGGTCCGAGCTGCGGCCCGAGGAGGGCGGGCGCACCCAGCTCGTGCGCCGGGCCGGCGCCGGGCTGGCGGTCGATCTGCTGCCCGAGGGGTGGAACGCCCGCACCGCCGTCCACGAGTACGGCGGTGGGGCCTGGTGGGTGCGGGGCGACACCGTGTGGTTCGCCCACTGGGACGACCAGGTGTTGTACCGCCTGGTCAGTGGGGGTGAGCCCGAGCCGGTCACCCCGGCGCCGGCGTCGCCCCGGGGCGACCGGTGGGCCGACGGCGCCCTCGACCCGAGTGGCCGGTGGATGGCGCTGGTGCGCGAGCACCACCCCGAGGGCGGCGGGCCGGCCGAGGTGGTCAACGAGATCGTGGTGCTCGACACCACGGGCGAGTTGGCGCCCCGGGTGCTGGTGACCGGGCCCGACTTCGTGTCCGATCCCCGGTTCTCGCCCGACGGCCGGCGGTTGTGCTGGCTGCAGTGGTCGCACCCCGACATGCCCTGGGACGGCACCGAGCTGTGCGTCGCCGAGCTGCGCGCCGGCGACGTGGGGCCGGCGCTGGCCCACCCCGAGGTGGTCGCGGGCCGCCCCCACCTGGGCCGGGGCGGCCACGGCGACGGCGAGTCGGTGAGCCAGCCCCGGTGGGCGGCCGACGGGTCGCTGTGGTTCATCTCCGACCGCACGGGCTGGTGGAACCTCTACCGCTGGGACGGCTCGGTGGTCGAGCCCGAGGTCCAGACCGAGGCCGAGATCGGCGTGCCCCAGTGGGTGTTCGGCCAGTCCCGCTACGCGTTCGCAGCCGGCGATCGGGTGGTGTTCGCCTACCAGCGCGACGGCCTCGACCACCTGGCCGTCCTCGGTCCGGGCGGGGTGGCCGACGACCTCGACCTGCCGTACACGGCCATCTCGTCGGTCGAGGCCGCCGGCGACCGCGTGGTGTTCGTCGGCGCCTCGCCCACCGCGGAGGCGGCCGTGGTGGCCATCCGCCTCGCACCGGGACCGGGGGCGGCGCTGGCCGGCGAGCCCGAGATCGTGCGCGCCCCCCGCGACCTGGGCGTCGACCCCGGCTGGTTCGCCGTGCCCGAGCCCGTCGACTTCCCGACCAGCGGCGGGCGCACCGCCCATGCGCTCTACTACCCGCCCACCAACCCCGAGGCGGTGCCGCCGGCGGGCGAGGCGCCGCCCCTGCTGGTGCTCATCCACGGCGGGCCCACCGCGGCCGCCCGCCCCATGCTCCAGCTCGGCACCCAGTACTGGACCAGCCGGGGGTTCGGGGTGGTCGACGTCAACTACGGCGGGTCCACCGGCTACGGCCGGGCCTACCGCGAGCAGTTGCGCGGCGCCTGGGGGGTGGTCGACCTCGACGACTGCGAGGCCGCTGC
>DASXRH010000158.1:0-1718 GCA_036506715.1 Acidimicrobiales bacterium | reverse complement strand
CGCGACCCCGACCACGTCGTCACCTACCCGACCCGCACCGACCAGGCACTGCTCTACCGGCTGTCGGGCGACCACAACCCGCTGCACTCCGATCCGGCCTTCGCCCAGCGGGCCGGCTTCCCCCGGCCCATCCTCCACGGCCTGTGCACCTACGGGTTCACCGGCCGGGCCCTGCTCCACACCGTGTGCGGGGGCGACCCGGCGCAGTTCCGGTCCATGTCCGGCCGGTTCTCCAGCCCGGTGTTCCCGGGCGAGGCGCTGACCGTGCGGGTGTGGGTCGACGGCGAGGGCCGGGCCGCGTTCCAGACCGTCGGCCCCGACGGCCGGGTCGTGCTTGACGCCGGCGAGGTCACCTACGGGGCCGCCTGATGATCAGAACAGCCGCAGGTCGTCCGGGGCGAGGCCCCGCAGCGAGTCGTAGTCGACCTCTACGCAGGCGATGGCGCGCTGCCCGGCCAGCACCCGGGCCTGCGGCTTGATCTGCTGCGCGACGAGCACGCCCCGCACCGGGCGGAGCATGGGGTCGCGCTCGAGGAACTCGAGGTAGCGGGCCAGCTGCTCGACGCCGTCAATCTCGCCCCGGCGCTTGATCTCGATGGCCACGGCCCCGCCGTCGGCGTCGCGGCACAGCAGGTCGACGGGCCCGATGTCGGTGGGGTACTCGCGCCGGACCAGCGTCAGCCCGGGGGCGATGGCCGCGCAGTTGGCGGCCAGCAGCTCCTGGAGGTGGGCCTCGACGCCGTCCTTCCACAGACCGGGGTCGACGCCCAGCTCGTGGCTGGTGTCGGCCAGGACCTCGTGGAGCGTGATCGTGAGCGTCTCGCCCTTGGCGGCCCGCACAGTCCACACGACCGCGCCGTCGCCGGCGACCGACTCGGTGACGGTGTTGGGGGCGTTCATCCAGTTCAGCGGCTTGTACGCGCCCCCGTCGGCGTGGACGGCCACGCACCCGTCGGCCTTCACCATGATCAGCCGCCGGGCCTCGGGCAGGTGAGCCGTCAGCCGGCCCGCGTAGTCGACGGTGCAGCGGGCGACGACGAGGCGCATCGCCCGGCAACCTAACGCCGGCCGCGGCGCCGCTCCGACAGGTTGCGGCGGATGGTCTGCCGCCGCTCCTGGAGCTGGCGGTGGGTCAGCCCCTCGGCGTCGGCGTCGAGCCCGAAGCTGGCCTTGACCCCGCTCATGTCCAGCTCGACGGTGCGGGGATCGATGCCGATGTCGGCGGCGATGCGGTCGCCGTGGCGGGTGGCGAAGTACACCGAGATGTGGGCGATCTCGCCGAACAGGTCGAGGTCGGGCGCCAGGGTGGCGATGGCGCTGTCCAGGAAGATCATGTTCTTGACGAACAGCATCAGCTCCTTGGGCATGCGGACGCCCAGGCCGAGCAGGGCCTTGACGATCTGCTGGAGCTCGCCCACCAGCTGCTCGCCCGACATCGTCGTGGGGTCGACCGGGGGCTCGTCGAGGCGCAGCTCGCGGGCGACCGCCTCGAGGTCCGCGTCGGGCGGCAGCGCCCCCAGGTCGCGCAGGGCGGCCAGCTGGCTGCGGACGTCGTTGACCGACCCGGCCATCATGAGGCGCAGCAGGGCCAGCCGCTTGACCTCGTCCATGCGCCCGGTGATGCCGAAGTCGAGCAGCGCGGTGCGCCCGTCGGCCATCACGAACAGGTTCCCGCCGTGGAGGTCACCGTGGAAGATGCCGTGGAGGATGGTGCCCTC
>DASXRH010000157.1:0-2660 GCA_036506715.1 Acidimicrobiales bacterium | reverse complement strand
TGCCCCGCCTGCGACGGCTGACACCGGTGGTTCGGCCGTCAGCCAGGCATCCGGCGCTCCCCTCCCCCCGGGGTGCGCCGGGTGCGCGCCTTGGGGCCCGTGCGACGATGGCGCCGTGGAGCGGGTGTCGGTCGTCGGCAGCAGCGGCTCGGGCAAGACGACGGTCGGCCGCCGGCTCGGCGCCGCCATCGGCGCCCCGTTCGTCGAGCTCGACGGCCACCGCCACCAGGCCGAGTGGACCGAGCTGTCCGACGACGACCTGCGGGCCCGCGTCACCGAGCTGTGCGCCGGCGACCGCTGGGTGGTCGACGGCAACTACGACGCCGTCCGCGACCTGGTGTGGGCCCGAGCCGACACCGTGGTGTGGATCGACCTGCCCCGGTGGCGGGTGACCGCCCGGGTCGTGCGCCGGTCGGCGTGGCGGCTCGCCACCCGGACCGAGCTGTGGAACGGCAACCGCGAGCACCTGCGGGCGGTGCTGAGCCGCGACCCGGCGAGGTCGCCGGTGGTGGCGTCGTTCGTCGAGTACCCGGGGCTGCGCCGGTGCTACGGCGCCGCCCGGCTCGACCCCGCCCACCGCCACCTGCGGTTCGTGCGGCTGACCACGCCGGCGGCGGTCCGGCGGTTCCTCGCGGTCACCGCCGCAGGCCGCCGCACTTGACCGGCCGGTCAAGCGCGGTCAGCATCGTCGGATGCTGCGCACCCGCCTGACCGACAGCCTCCAGATCGACCACCCGGTGATGCTCGCCGGCATGGGCGGCGTGTCCTACCACCGGCTGGCCGCGGCCGTGAGCGAGGCGGGCGGGTTCGGGTGCCTGGGCGCCTCCACGATGGGCGACGACGAGATGCGCGCCGAGATCGCCGGCGTCCGGGAGGCGACGGCCAAGCCGTTCGGCGTCGACCTGCTCACCGCCCTGCCCCGGGGCCTGGAGGAGAAGGTGGGCGACATCATCCGCGGTGGCGCCACCGCGTTCGTGGCCGGGCTGGGCGTGCCCCGCGACGTGGTCGACCTGTGCCACGCCAGCGGGCTGCTGGTGATCAACATGTGCGGCAAGGTCCGGCACGCGGTCGCCGCGGTGGAGGCCGGCTGCGACATCGTGGTGGCCCAGGGCACCGAGGCCGGCGGCCACACGGGCAAGATCGCCACCATGGCCCTCGTCCCGCAGGTGGTCGACGCCGTGGGCGACCGGGTGCCGGTGGTGGCGGCCGGCGGCATCGTCGACGGCCGGGGGCTGGCGGCGGCGCTGGCGCTGGGCGCCGACGGGGTGTGGGTCGGCACCCGGTTCATCGCCACCCCCGAGGCGCGCAGCGTCGTCGGCTACAAGGACGTGCTGCTGGGCAGCCACGAGGACGACACGGTCGTGACCCGGGCCTACACCGGCAAGACCTGCCGGGTCATCGCCAACCGCTATACCCAGCCGTTCGAGTCGGGCGAGCGGGAGGCCGAGCCCTTCCCCAACCAGATCTTCGCCTCCATGAACGACGGCGCCAACCACCTGGGCGGCGACGAGGGGACGGTGGGCGTCGATCCCGAGCGCGAGTTCTTCCCCGCCGGCCAGGGGGTGGGCGCCATCGACAGCCTGGTCCCCGCGGCCGACCTCGTCCACCGGTTCGTGGACGAGGCCGAAGCGGTGCTGGCCAAGCTGCGCGGCTGACGGTCAGGCGTGCGTCACCCACTCCTTGAGCTGGGTGACCAGGGCCGGGACGTCGGCGGCCAGCGGGGTGACGTTGAGCGACGTCACCCCGGCGGCCTTCATGGCGGCGATGCGGTCGCGGACGTAGCCCTCGGGTCCGCAGATGGTGGCGGCCTCCAGCAGGCCGTCGGGCACGGCGGCGGCCGCGTCGTCCTTGTGGCCGTCGAGGTAGAGGTCCTGGATCTTCTCGGCCTCGGCCTCGTAGCCGTACCGGCGGGCCAGGTCGTTGTAGAAGTTGCGGCCCTTGGCCCCCATGCCCCCGACGTAGAGGGCGAGCATGGGGCGGGCCAGGTCCCGCAGCGAGGCGGCGTCGTCGCCCACGGCCAGCAGGCCGCCGGCCACGATCTCGAGCGGCCCCAGGTCGTCGGACCGGGCGGCGGTGCCGGCGGCCAGGTCGGCACCCCACACCTCGTCGACCTTCTCGGGCAGGTAGAACAGCGGCAGCCAGCCGTCGGCCACCTCGGCGGTCATCCGCACGTTGCGGGGACCGAGCGCGGCCACGTAGATGGGGATGCGCTCGCGCACCGGCCGGGTGATCAGCTTGAGCGGCTTGCCCAGGCCGGTGCCCTGCTCGGGGGGCAGCGGCAGCGTGTAGGCCGACCCGTCGTAGATCACCCGCTCGCGCCGCCACACCAGGCGGCAGATGTCGATGATCTCGCGGGTGCGGGTGAGCGGCTGGGTGTAGGGCACGCCGTGCCAGCCCTCGATGACCTGGGGCCCCGACGCGCCGAGGCCGAGGATGCAGCGCCCGTCGGACAGGGCGTCGACGCCGGCGGCGGTCATGGCCAGCAGCGTCGGCGTGCGGGTGTAGAGCGGGAGGATGGCGGCGCCGATCTCGACCGTCTCGGTCACGGCGGCCAGGTAGCCCATGAGGCTCACCCCGTCGAAGCCGTAGGCCTCGGCCACCCACAGCGTGTCGAGCCCCGCCTTCTCGAGGACGGCCGCCTGCCGGGCGGATTCCTTGAA
>DASXRH010000156.1:0-4847 GCA_036506715.1 Acidimicrobiales bacterium | reverse complement strand
GCCCGAGGGTGTTGAGGACTCCGATGGCGCCGGCGACCTGGACGATGACCGCCAGCTCGACGAGGGGTGCGACGATGAAGATGAGGAAGAGGAACAAGACCATGGGGACGGTGCCGCTGGTCGCAGCGCACATGGGGCGGGGCGTGCGGCCAGCTGTCGCACCAGCCTACCGCCGTCCCCGAGGACCCAGATGACGGCGCTTACACCGGCTGGTCGTCTCGGCTGCAGGAAATGATGTGACCCTCTTCACATCGGACTTACGGCTCGGTAACATCGCAGGCACTGTGCGGGGGGGAGGGCTACCCCACACGAGCGTGGCTGGAGCGACGCGACTCATCAGGGGGGAGCAATGGCGCTGCTCGGGTGGATCTGGGGACGTGCCGAGCGGGCGCCGGGGGGTTGCTCGTCGGGTCGCTCCAGCCTCGCCGACCGCCCACGGCCGGCCGGGACGGGTGGCCGGTGAGGCGCCGAAAACGACGGACGCAGCGCCTCCACCGTCCGGGGATGGCGCTGCGTCGGCGTCGTGGATGCGGTGGCCGCTAGTTGTGCTGCGCCACCAGTGCTCTGCGCTCTGCCTCGCTCAACCCTCCCCAGATCCCGTGAGGCTCACGGATGCGCAGGGCGTAGCCGAGGCACGGCTCCCGCACGGCGCATGTGGCGCAAATGGCCTTGGCTTGCTCTTCTCGCTTGAGCTTCTCGCTCTTGCGCTCGAAGTGCGACGGTGGAAAGAAGACCACGGACTGCGGGCCGCGACATGCAGCTCGAACTTGCCAGTCTTCCTCAACACGCTGTGCGCTCACAGACACACCCCCCTTCCGAGGCGGACCATACAGCCGGCCCCAACCCCGAAACAAGGAAAAGTTTGTAGGGCCGTGACGGTCCGCAAGGCGGCTGCTGCCCAGGTCAGGGGTGTTGTAAACGGCCGGTGACAACCAGCTGCACGCGTATGACGCGACGCGTGGTCAACGGCAAATGCCGGCGCCTCCGGTGGGGGTCCGGGCGCCGAAATCTCACTCGCCGGACCGGGCTCGCTCCCGATAGTCCCGGGCGCCACCTTCCTCGGGCTCGACCTCCAGCACGAGACCCTCGATGGCCACCACCCGCACCGGGTCCTCCCTCCGAATCGGGGTGGCCCGGTTGGTGCGGGCCCGCCACGGCGCGTCCCGCAGCGTCACGACCCCGTCGGGGGCGATGTCGGTGTGCGCGGTGCCCAGCTCGCCGATCATCCAGTCGCGGCCGATCGTGGGGGTCGAGAACCGGCTGCGGACCATCGTCGGCATGCCCGCCACCATCGCCAGGGTGATGCCGACGAAGGCGATCAGCAGCGTGATCCAGCTCGTCGACATGCCGTCGTAGAGGAACAGCGAGCCCAGCACGAAGCTGACCGTGGCGATGCCCGTCCACACCCGGGGCACGCCGGTCTGGATGTCGATGCCGTAGCCGAGCATGGCGAACAGCAGCAGGGCGACGCCCAGCGGGCGGGTGGGCAGGGCGGCCAGGCCGTAGCAGCCCAGGATCAGGGCCCCGGCGCCCACCACCCCGGCCACGCCCACACCGGCCGTGAACAGCTCGAACAGGAGCAGGGCCAGGCCGATCACGAACAGCAGGTAGGCCACCGCCGGGCTGGCCACCGTGTGCATGAGCTGGCCGAGGAGCGTGAGCGAGCCGAACTGCACCGGGGTGACCGGTTGGCGCTGGCCGTGGACCACCTTGGTCTCGACCCCGTCGAGGTCGATGACGAACTGGCCGATGACCGGGGCGTCCGAGTCGACCAGGCCCAGGTCGACGGCCCGGGCGGACCCCACCCGGTCGCCCACGTGGGCGTCGCCGAGGTCGGTCGGCTCCACGCCCTGAGCGGCCAGCAGGCTGGGGGTGATCTCGATGCTCGACCCGGGGGCGATGCCGGTCACGCCGGCCGCCGCCACCAGCCGCACGGCCTCGCGGTAGGCACGGCTGCCCGACGGCCCGATCCACACGTCGACGGGCACGTCGGAGCCCTCGATGGTGGCCGCCAGGTCGTCGAGCTCGCCGTCGGAGATCGTGGCCCCGCCGCTGTCGAACTGGAGGACCAGCGCGACAGCGCAGATGTCGTTGGCCTTGCCGACCTGGTCGTCGATGAAGTGGGCCAGCACCGGGTCGATCAGCCCCTCGACCTCGAGCACCACCACCGGGCCCGAGCCGGCCCGGCAGCCGGCCTGGTCAGGGGCGGCAGCCGCCGCGGGGTGGGCGCCGGCGGCCGGGCCGAGGGCGAGGAGCGCGGCCCCCGCGGTGGCCAGGGCGGCGCCGAGCTTGGCTACAGTCCCGCGGACCGCCCGACGGCAGATGGCGGACGACGCGCGCTGTGGATCCTGAACAGTTCTTCGCTTCATCTCGGCTGGTCATCGTGGCCGGGAAGGGCGGGGTCGGCAAAACGACGGTCAGCGCCACCCTGGCCCGGGCTGCCGCCCTGTCCGGTCTGTCGACCCTGGTCGTCGAGGTCGAGGGCAAGTCCGGCCTGCCCGGGATGTTCGGCCAGGGCGAGCTGGGCTACGAGGAGGTGGTGCTGGCGGCCGGGGGCGGACCCGACGGCGCCGCCGACGTCCGGGCCCGCACGCTGACCGCCGACGCCGCGCTGCTCGAGTACCTCCAGGACCACGGGTTGTCCCGCGTCTCCCGCCGGCTGGTGTCGTCGGGCGCCCTCGACGTCGTGGCCACGGCGGCGCCCGGCATCAAGGACATCCTGCTCCTGGGCAAGGTCAAGCAGCTGGAGCGGGCGGAGGCGGCCGACCTCATCGTCCTCGACGCACCGGCGGCCGGACACGCGATCACGTTCCTCCAGTCCGCCCGCAGCCTGCTCGACACGGTCAGCGTCGGGCCGATCAACGCCCAGGCGCGCGACGTGCTGGAGCTGCTGGAGGATCACCGGCGCTGCCAGGTCGTGCTGGTCACCATCCCCGAGGAGACGCCCGTCAACGAGGCGGTGGAGACCGCGTTCTCGCTGGAGGACCGGGTCGGCATCGGGCTGGGCCCCATCGTCGTGAACGGCGTCTACCCGGCGGTCGAGGGGCTGGACGCCGACCCGGCGGCGGCCGCGGAGGCCGCCGGCGTGGCGCTGCGGCCGGGCGCGGCCGCCACGCTGGCGGAGGCGGCCGCCTTCCGCCGCGACCGGATGGCGCTCCAGGCCGACCAGGTGGCCCGGCTGGAGGCCGACCTGCCGCTGCCCCAGCTGCGGCTGCCGTTCCTGTTCGCCACCGAGATCGGCCCGGCCGAGCTCGACCAGCTGGCCCGGGCGCTGCTGGCCGAGATCGACGCGCTGTCGGGGCTACCGGCGTGACCCCGGTCGGCGAGGCCACGTCCGCCCCGGCCGGGCTCGACGAGCTGGTCACGGGGCGCAGCATCGTCGTGTGCTGCGGGTCGGGCGGCGTCGGCAAGACGACCGCCGCCGCCGTCATGGCCCTGGAGGGCGCCCGCCTCGGCCGCAAGACCGTGGTCGTCACCATCGACCCGGCCAAACGGCTGGCCGACGCCCTCGGCCTGGCCGGGCTGACCGGCACCCCCAGCCGCATCGAGGGC
Organism: Acidimicrobiales bacterium; assembly: GCA_036506715.1. GTDB lineage: Bacteria > Actinomycetota > Acidimicrobiia > Acidimicrobiales > VFJN01 > ZC4RG19. Next base: position 1,295 of record DASXRH010000156.1, on the reverse strand, counting down.
GACTGGCCCGGCGAGCTGTGGGCCACGATGCTCGACACCAAGTCGACGTTCGACTCGCTCGTGCTGAAGAACGCGCCCACCCCCGAGCAGGGCCAGCGCATCCTCACCAACCGCTTCTACCGCAACATCTCCGGGGCCCTGTCGGGCACCCAGGAGTACATGGCGATGGAGAAGCTGTACGAGCTGCACGACGAGAGCGACTTCGACCTCGTCGTGGTGGACACTCCGCCCACCCGCCACGCCCTCGAGTTCCTCGACGCGCCCCGGCGGCTGTCCCGGTTCCTGGAGCACCGGCTGTTCCGCATGCTGATGGCACCCAGCCGGGGTCTGGTGCGGGCGGTCAACATGGCGGCCCAGACGTTCCTGCGCACGGTGTCGAAGGTGGTGGGGGGCGACGTGGTCGACGACGCCATCGCCTTCTTCCAGGCCTTCGAGGGCATGGAGGAAGGGTTCCGGCAGCGGGCGGCCCGGGTCCAGGAGCTGCTGGCGGCCCCGGGCACGGCGTTCGTGCTGGTGGCGTCGCCCCGGCGCGACACGGTGGTCGAGGCGCTGTTCTTCGCCGACCGGCTGGCCGAGGCTGACATCGCCGTGCAGGCGCTGGTCGTGAACCGGGTCCACCCCGACTTCGGGGTCAGGACGACCGAGGCGGCGGCGTCGGCCACTGCCTCGCGGGCGGCGACGCTCGCTGGCACCGTCGTCGGCGGGCTCTACCGCAACCTCGCCGACTTCCAGGCCGTGGCCAGCCGCGAGCACGCCCACCTGGCCGGGTTGGCCGACGCGGTGGCCCCGGCGCCCGTGGTGTGGGTGCCGTTCCTGCGCAGCGACGTCCACGACCTGACGGGCATGGGCGAGGTCGCCGGCCACATGTTCGGCCGCGGCCGGTAGCGGCGGGGCGGCTAGCGCGCCCGCGCCTACTCGTCCAGCGCGGCGGCCGCCTCGTCGAGGGCCGCGGCGGCGTCCTCGACCGTCTCCTTCACCGGGACGATGCGGTCGAACCCCGTGGTGTGGAGGAGGCGGGTGAGGGTGGGGCGGCTGCAGGCCACGGCCACGTCGCCGCCCGCCTCGCGGGCCCGGCGGATGCCGCCGATGAGGGCGCCGAGGCCGGCCGAGTCCATGAACGGCACGGCCGACAGGTCGATGAGCAGGTACTTCTTGCTGGCCAGACCCCCGAGGGACTCCCGGAACTGGCTCACGGTGTAGGCATCCAGCTCGCCGACGGGGCGGCACAGCGTGTAGCCGGCGGTGTCCTCCAGCTCGATGTCGAGCACTCGGTCCTCCATGGGTGGGTCGGCCCC
>DASXRH010000155.1:0-5104 GCA_036506715.1 Acidimicrobiales bacterium | reverse complement strand
GAGATGGCCGAGGCCATGATGAGCGACCCCGACACCGCCCTCGAGACCCACGCCCGCGAGGAGCTGGGCATCGATCCCTCCAGGCTCGGGTCGCCCATCGGGGCCGGTGCCTCGTCGTTCGTCGCCTTCTCGCTGGGGGCGGTCGTGCCCCTTGTGCCGTGGTTCGTCGGCGCGGGCCGGGCGGCCACCGTTGCGTCGGTGTGCCTGGGCGTGGTGGCCGCCGTCGTGGTGGGGGTGGTGGTGTCCCGCTCGACCGGCCGACCGCTGGGCCGGGCGGTGGTCCGCCAGGTCCTGTTCACCGTGGTCCCCGCGGCCATCACGTTCGCCATCGGCAACGCCCTCGGCGTTGGCGTCAGCTGACGGGTCGGGCCGGGGCCACGTCGCCCACGAACGCCCGGTCGACGTGGTCGACCGTGAACCCCAGGTCCTGGTACAGCCGGGTCGCGGGGTCGTTGCCGGCGTCGACGTAGAGCATCCCCACAACCAGCCCCCGCCCGGCCAGGTGGTCGAGGCCCGCCAGGGTCAGGGCCCGGCCCAGGCCCCGGTGGTGGACGGCGGGGTCGACGGCGATGACATAGATCTCGCCCAGCGCGGGGTCCTGGTCGGCGTGGACCTTGGTCCAGCAGAACCCGACCAACCGCCCGTCGACCTCGTGGAGCAGGAAGCCGGCGGGGTCGAACCACCCCTCGGCCTCCCGGGCCTGGAGGTCGGCCAGGGTCCAGCCGCCCTGCTCGGGGTGCCAGTCGAAGGCCCGGTTGTTGACCGCCAGCCACGCCTCCTCGTCCTGGCCGACCACGAACGGCCGGGTGGCGACCGAGAACGGCTCGCCCACCGGCAGCGGTCGCCGCATCTGCCACAGGTCCCGGCCCCGGGCCAGTCCGACGGCCGCCGCGAGGCGGTCGTGGGCCTCGGTCGGCTGGGTGATCCACAGGTGGACGTGGCCGCCGCCGGCGGCCGCCACCGCGTCCCGGACGGCGGCCAGCACCGCCGCAGCCGCGGCCAGCGCGTCGGCCTCCCGCCCGGGGTCGTGGTCGTAGGCCAGATCCAGCTCGATCCGGTTGTTGCCCCGGTGGGCCTGGGCGTAGGCCAGCGGCCGGTGGTCGCCGTCCCAGGCCACCCGGTCGGCGAGCGCCGGCGACCCCGCGGGGGTGTCGAGGAACCGGTGCTCGGCCACCAGCTCGTGGCCCATCGCCGCCTCGGCCCCCCGGATGAGGTCGGCCACCGCCGCCACGTCCTCGGGGGTGCGCTGCGGGGTGATCTCGAAGGGGCCCACGACGGCAGGCTAAGGGCCAGCGATCCGCCGGGCGCCCGGTAGTGTCCGCTCGATGGCCATCGGTCGCCCCCGCAGCCCCAAGGGCCGCGCCCGCGTCGTCGCCGATCGCCTGGCGATCGAGTACCCGGGCTCGGCCCGCGAGCTGTGCGCGCTGCACTTCACCAACCCGTACGAGCTGCTCACGGCCACGATCCTGTCGGCTCAGACCACCGACGAGCGGGTCAACATGGTCACCCCGGCGCTGTTCGCCAAGTACCCGACCCCGGCCGACCTGGCCGGTGCCGATCCGGCCGAGGTCGAGGACCTGATCCGCACCACCGGGTTCTTCCGCAACAAGACCCGCAGCATCATGGGCATGGCCGCCGCGCTGGTCGCGCGGTTCGACGGCGAGGTGCCCCACCGGCTGTCCGACCTCGTGACCCTCCCCGGCGTGGGCCGCAAGACCGCCAACGTGGTGCGCAGCGTGGCCATGGGCGAGCCCGGCCTGCCGGTCGACACCCACGTCCAGCGCCTGTCCCGGCGGCTGGGGCTGACCACCGAGACCGACCCGGTCAAGATCGAGATGGCCCTCAACCCACTGGTGCGGGCCGACGAGCGGGGGAAGCTCAGCCTGCGGCTGATCCTGCACGGGCGGGCCGTGTGCACGGCGCGCAAGCCCGACTGCGGTGGGTGCGTGCTGGCAGACATCTGCCCGTCAGCTTTCAAGGTCTGAGGGCGCTGACGTCTACGGATCGTGAACGAACTGCAACGAACTTCTTCGCCGGGTGCGCAACCTCGACTCGGCCGTAGGCGATAACGTTGGTGAAGACCAGGTTCCCGCCACCTGGTTCCACGCGACGCCGGGATCCGCCGCCTGGCGTCGCCGCGACGGCGCCCCTCCGGGGCGCCGTCGTCGTATCCGGTCGAGGTGTCGAGGGTGGTTCGCGGTCTGGGCGTCACCGCATCGACCGCAGCACCCGGTCCAGATTGCGGGAGGCGGCGAGCAGCGAGCGCTCGACCTCGTAGAGGCGGACGGCCAGGTCGTCCCGGGGCGTCGCCTGGTAGCGGTCGGCGATGGCGGTCACGCGCCGGGTCAGGTCGTCGAGGGTGGTGGCCAGGGCCGACAGCTCGGCGCGATCGCTCTCCATGGCCACGGTTCTACCCGCGCAACGCGCTGGGGCCGTCCCCGGGCGCGCCGGTAGCGTGGAACACCGTGCTCCGCCGACTCGACCTGCGGGGGACGGGCAGCGCCGACCTCCGCCGCCGCCTGCCTCGCCCCGCGGCCCAGACCGAACCGCCCGCGGCCGAGGTGCGGGCCGTGCTCGACGACGTGCGCGACCGGGGCGACGACGCCCTGCGCGACGTCACCGAGAGGTTCGACGGCGTGCGGCTCGGCGAGCTGCGGGTGCCGCCGGCCGAGGTGGCCGCCGCCCTCGACGCCATCCCCGACGACCTGCGCGAGGCCCTGGTGGCGGCCCGGGCCAACATCGCCGCCTACCACGAGGCCCAGCGGGGCGACGAGGTCGTCCACCGCAACGGGGGCATCGAGGTGCGCGAGCTTGTCCGCCCGGTCGATCGGGCGGGGTGCTACGTGCCGAGCAGCCTGGCCCCGCTGGTGTCGACGGCGCTGATGACGGTGGTGCCGGCCAAGGTGGCCGGGGTGCCCGAGGTCGTGCTTGTCACCCCGCCCCGGCGCGACGGCACCGTCGACCCCGGCATCCTGGCCGCCGCCGCCCTGGCCGGGGCCGACGAGGTCTACCGCGTGGGCGGCCCGGCGGCCATCGGGGCGCTGGCCTACGGCACCGCGTCGATCCGGCCGGTCGACGTGATCGTGGGACCCGGGCCCGCCCGGGTGGCCCAGGCCAAGCGCGAGGTCGCCGGCCTCGGTCTGGTCGGGGTGCCCTCGTCGTTCGCCGGACCGTCCGAGGTGGTGGTGGTGGCCGACGCCGGCACCCCGCCCGAGCTGGCGGCCATCGACGTCATCGTCCAGGCCGAGCACGGCCCCGACGGCCTGGCCTGGCTCGTGACCTGGGACGAGGCGGTGGCCGACGCCGTCACCGAGGCCGTGGGCCGGCTGGTGCCCGCCTCGCCCCGGCGCCGCCTCCTCGAGGCCACGCTGGCCGAGGGCGGCTACGCCGTGGTGTGCGACGACCCCGCCCAGGCCCTGGCGGTGGCCAACGCCATCGCCCCCGAGCACCTCGAGCTGCTGGTCGACGGGGCCGAGGAGCTCCTGCCGCTCGTCCGCCACGCCGGCGCGGTGTTCTGCGGGCCGCTGGCCCCGGCCTCCATCGGCGACTACCTGGCCGGCCCCAACCACGTGCTGCCCACCTTCGGCTCGGCCCGGTTCTCGGGCGCGCTGCGGGTCGACGACTTCCTCAAGCACGTCCACGTGGTCACCGTCGACGAGAAGGGCCTGGCCGAGGTCGCCCCCCACGTCGTGGCCCTGGCCACCTACGAGGGGCTGCCCGCCCACGCCGAGTCGGTGCGCCTGCGCCAGGGGCGGGCGTGACCGCGGGCGGGGGCGCCGGCGGGCGCCCGCCGGTCGAACCCCGGCCCGACCTCGCCCTCATGGAGGGCTACCACTCGCCCCAGCTCGACGTCACCGTCCGGCTCAACACCAACGAGGCGCCCGCCCCCCCGCCTCCCGCCTTCACCGCCGCCGTGGCCGAAGCGGTGGCGGCCGTCGACTGGCACCGCTACCCCGACCGCTCCTACCGGGCCCTGCGGGACGCGCTGGCCGACCTCCACGGCGTCGCCCCCGAGCAGGTGTTCGCGGCCAACGGGTCCAACGAGGTGCTGCAGACCCTGTGCCTCACCTACGGCGGGCCGGGGCGGACGGCGGCGGTGTTCGAGCCCACGTATGCCCTCCACAGCCACATCGCCCGCATCACCGGCACCGGCGTGGCGGTGGGCGAGCGGCGGGCCGACCTCGGCCTCGACCTCGACGAGGTCCGGGCGCTGCTGGCCGAGACCGCCCCCGCCATCACGTTCCTGTGCTCGCCCAACAACCCCACGGGCATGATCGAGCCGCCCGACCTGGTGCAAGCGGTGGCCGACGAGGCCCCGGGGCTGGTGGTGGTGGACGAGGCCTACGGCCAGTTCGCCCCGTGGTCGGCGCTGGAGCTGGTCGACGGCGACCGGCCCCTCGTCGTGACGCGCACGTTCTCGAAGACCTGGTCGATGGCGGCGGCCCGGCTGGGCTACATGGTGGGGCCGGCGTGGCTGGTCGCCGAGCTCGACAAGGTCGTCCTGCCCTACCACCTCGACGCCGTGAAGCAGGCGGCCGGGGTGGCGGCGCTGCGGTTCGGCGACGAGATGCGGGCCCGGGTGGCCGGCATCGTGGAGGAGCGGGGCCGGGTCACGGCCGCGCTGGCCGGCATGGCCGTCGACGTGTGGCCGTCGGGCGCCAACTTCGTGCTGTTCCGGCCCCGGGAGCGGGCCGGCGACCAGGTGTGGAAGGACCTGGTCGAGCGGTCGGTGCTGGTCCGCAACTGCGCCTCGTGGCCTCGCCTCGAGGGGTGCCTGCGTGTCACGATCGGCACGCCCCACGAGGACGACGCGTTCCTGTCCGCCCTGGCCGAGGTGCTGTCATGACCCGATCCGCCCACCGCTCGCGGACCACCAAGGAGACGTCGGTGGCCGTCACCATCGACGTCGACGGCCCCGAGGGCAAGGTCCGCGCCGCCACCGGGCTGCCGTTCTTCGACCACATGCTCGACCAGCTGGGCCGGCACGGCGGGTTCGACCTCGCGGTCGAGGCCCAGGGCGACCTCCACGTCGACGGCCACCACACGGTCGAGGACGTGGCCATCGTGCTGGGCGAGACGTTCCGCGAGGCGTTGGGCGACAAGG
>DASXRH010000154.1:0-7007 GCA_036506715.1 Acidimicrobiales bacterium | reverse complement strand
CCGGCGGCTGGCGCGAGCTCAGCGGCCCCGACCTGCGGTAGCGGCGTGCGGATCCTCGTCTGCGGGGCCGGGGCGGTCGGCGCCCGGGCCGCCCGTCACCTGGTGGCCGACGCCGACACCGAGGCCGTCCTCATCGACGACACCGACGCCAAGCGGCGCACCGCCGTCGTGCAGTCGCTGGGCGCGAAGGCCAGGGCCGTCGATGCGGCCGACGCCGGGTCGGTCGACCTCGTCCTGCTGGCCTCCCCGGCGCCCCGCCACACCCACGTCGCCCGCAAGTCCGTGGCCGCCGGCCGCCACGTCGTGTCGGTGGCCGACAGCGTCGGCGCGGTCGAGGGCCTGCTCGACCTGCACGCCGAGGCCCGCGAGCGGGGCGTCGTGGTGGCGGTGGGCGCGGGCTTCGGGCCGGGCCTGTCCTGCGTGCTGGCCCGGCACGCCGCCGGCGACTTCGACGCCGTCGACGAGATCCACGTGGCCCACCACGGCACTGGCGGGCCGGCCTGCGCCCGCCAGCACCACGCCGGGCTGCGGGGCGTGGGTCTCGACTGGCGCGACCACACCTGGCGCCGGCGGCCGCCGGGGTCGGGCCGCGAGCTGTGCTTCTTCCCCGACCCCATCGGTGGGTCCGACTGCTACCGGGCGGCGCTGCCCGACGCCTTGCTGCTGGTGCCCGCCTTCCCCGGCGTCGGCCGGGTGACGGCCCGGCTGGCGGCCACCCGCCGCGACCGGTTCACCGCCGGGCTGCCGATGCTGCGGCCACCGCACGCCGAGGGGCGCATCGGCGGGCTGCGGGTCGAGGTCCGGGGACGCCGGGGTCAGACCCGGGACACGATCGTGCTGGGCGCCGTCGACCGCCCCGCGGTGGCGGCGGGGACCGTGGCCGCCGTGACCGCCCGCTGGGTCGCGACGGGCCGCACGCTGACCACCGGGGCCGTGGGGTTGGCGTCGCTGGTCGAGCCCCTGCCGTTCCTCCACGAGCTGGCCCGGGCCGGGGTGCGCGCCGCGGTCTTCGAGGGCGTCTGAGCGGTGGCCCGGCCGGCTGGGGACGCGAGCGTGGCGGACACCGCCCGCGAGGCCCCGGCCCCGGTCGCCGCCCCGGGGACGGACCCGGGTCGGCGCCGCCGGGCCCGCGTCGACGGCTGGCTGGTCGGGATCACGGCCCTCGCCGCCGCCGTGCGGCTCTGGGGCCTCGGGGCCCAGAGCCTGTGGTACGACGAGTGGCTGACCACCGAGGCCACGCGGGGTGGCCTGCGGGACCTCGTCCACCACGTGGCCACACGCGAGGGCATCACCCCGCCGTACTTCCTGGTCATGTGGGGATGGGTGCGGCTCTTCGGCGACGGCGAGGTGGCGCTGCGCTCGCTGTCGGTCCTGGCCGGGGTGGCGACCGTGCCCGTGGCCTACGCCATGGTCGGGGCGCTGGGACGGCGCCGGGGCGCCCGGCTGGCGGCGGCGCTGGTGGCGGTCAACCCCATGCTCGTGTGGTACTCGCAGGAGGCCCGGCCCTACAGCCTGCTCGCCCTGCTCGGGGCGCTGTCCGCCCTGGCCTGCGTGCGGGCCCGGGCGGCCGGGGCCGGCCGGCGCGACCTCGGGTGGTGGGCACTGGCCGCCGCCGCCGTGGTGGCCGTCCACTACTTCGCCGCGTTCCTGGTGGCGGCCGAGGCGGTGGCGCTGGCCGCGGCCCACCGCGACCGGTGGCGGGCGGTGGCGCTGGCCTGCCTGCCCACCGCCGCCGTCGGGCTGGTGCTGGCCCCGGTCGCCCTCGAGCAGCAGTCGCACGCCGCCAACCGGGATTGGATCGCCGCCTTCACTCTGACCAGCCGCGTGCAGGACGCGGGCCGCAGCGCCCTGCTCGGGCCCAGCATGCCGGCCGACCGCCTGTGGTGGGTGGCGGCGGCGGTCGTGGCCGTGGCCGCCGGCCTCGTGCTGGTGCGGGGCTCCCGGGCCGAGCGGGCGGCCGCCGGGCTGCTGGCCGCGCTGGGCGGGGCGGCCGTGATCGTGCCGCTGGCCGTGTCGGTGGTCGGCGTCGACGTGTTCCTCGGCCGCTACCTCGTCGCCGGGCTGGTGCCGCTGATCGGCGCGGTGGCCGTGGGGCTCGGCGTGCCCCGGCCGCCGGCCGTGGGGCTGGTGGCCGCCGCCACCCTCGCCGCCGTGTCGCTGATCGTGGTGGTCACGGTGCAGACCGATCCCGAGCTCCAGAGGCCCGACTGGCGGTCCGTGGCCGCCGCCGTCGACGCGGACCGGGGCGCCGGCGCGGTGCTGGTCGTCAACGTGAACGGCGGACAGAGCAGCCCGCTGGCCCGCTACCTGCCCGCCGGGGCCCGGCGGCTCGGCGCCCGCGAGCACGTCCGCGTCGACCGCATCGACGTGCTCGTGGGCCTGCCCGCCGACCGGCCCTGCAACATGTTCGTGGGTCGGGCCTGCGGGATGGTGTTCCTCGGCGCACCGCTGCCGCCCGACGTGGCCGCCGCCGTCACGCTCGACCGGCGGGTCGACCTCGACCCGTTCGCCGTCGAGCGCTACCGGGCCGACGCACCCGTGGACGTCACCGTCGCCCGGCTGCTGGCCCCGGCCGACCCCGCCGGGGCGGCGGTGTGGGTGGTGCCCGGCTGACCGCGGGCCTGCCGCGAGACGCCCAGGTGAAGGCACTAGGGTGCCCGCCCGTGTTCCGCCGCCGCCCCGCCGTCGCGCTCCTGGCCCTGTCGCTCGTGGCTGCCGTGGCCGCCTGCTCCGACGCGGGCGGCGGGTCCGGCGGCAACGGCCCGTCCGAGACCGGGGCCGGCCGTCCCACCAGCGGTGGCGTGCCCATCGGTCCGGCGCCCGAGGGCATCGAGGGGGTGGAGGCCTTCCGCGTCGACAGCCGCAACCACACCCAGGAGCACCTCGACTACGACCACAGGCCCCCGACCGGCGGCGACCACTTCCCGGTGCCCGCCACCTGCGGCTTCTACGGCACCGACCGCCCGCCCGACGAGCTGGTCGTCCACGACCTCGAGCACGGGGCCGTGTGGATCGCCTACCAGCCCGACGCCGGCGAGGCCGAGCTCGACGCCCTGCGCACGCTGGCCGCCCAGCAGGCCAAGGTCATGATCACGCCGTACGACGGCCTCGACTCGCCGCTTGTCCTCACCTCGTGGGGCCGGCAGCTGCCCGTCGACAGCCTCGACGACCCCCGGGTCCAGCAGTTCATCGACACCTACCGCAACAGCCCCAACGCACCCGAGCCGACCAACGCCTGCCAGGGCGTCGGCACCCCCGAGGTCACCTCGCCCACGGCCTGATCACACGGCGACACCGGTGCGCCACCGGGCCAGCAGGCCCTCGTCGCCGAACACCTGGCAGTTTTCGGAGCCCACCCGGTTGTAGAGCAGCAGCAGCAGGTCGGACGCCGGACCCCGCACCGCCACGTCGCCCTTGGCGTGGACCGGCTCGACCGTGACCCCGCCGCCGTCGGCCACCGTGACCAGCCACTCGCCGCCGCTGACGTCGGGGTCGGTGGCGTGGAGGTGGATCGTCGCCCCCGCCGGGCCCAGGTCGCCGGTGCCCCGGAAGGGCAGGATCACAGACAGCAGCTCGTCGACGCCGTCGACGGCCAGGTCGACGCCGATCGGGCCGGCGGCGCCGACCGCGTTCTCGGCGTCCCAGCGGTGGATCGCGGTCTCGATGGCCATGCGCCGGGGCCAGAACGCGGCCGGCTGCGGCCCGGCCCAGGTGGCGACCGTGCCGTCGCCGCCCTCGCCCGCCAGCGCCGCCACCAGCTCGTCGGTGCCTGCCCGGGTCCAGGGCACCACGTCTGGGCCGGCCGGCGGGCGCTCGATCTCGGGCCCGGCGCCCGTGGCCACCCACCCGGCCGTCCACCGGTGGACCCGCCCGAGGTGGCCGACCAGGCGCTCGACCGACCAGCCGGGGCAGGTGGGTACGGGCCGGTCGAGCGCGCCGGGGGCGGCTGCGGCCAGCAGCCGCTCGGCGTCGCCCCGGACCGAGGTCACGTAGGAAGAGCGTTCCATCGCCCCATCTTGGGCCATGATCTGGGGCGTTGATCGTCGATTGCGCCGTCTACACCAAGGGCAAGCGTCGCCCCGGCCCGCTGGCGGTCGAGGACGCCCTCGACGCCGCCCGCAGCGCCGACGAGACGTTCGTGTGGATCGGCCTCCACGAGCCGACCCCCAGCGAGTTCGACGCCGTGGCCGCCGAGTTCGAGCTGCACCCCCTGGCCATCGAGGATGCCGTCACCGCCCACCAGCGCTCAAAGCTCGAACGCTACGGCGACTGCCTCTTCCTGGTGTTCAAGACCGCCCGCTACGACGACGAGGCCGAGGCCATCGAGTTCGCCGAGATCCAGCTGTTCGCCGGCGAGGGCTTCGTCATCACCGTGCGCCACGGCCAGGCCAGCGCCCTGTCGCCCGTGCGCCACGAGCTGGAGGAGCAGCCCGAGCGGCTCGCCCTCGGGCCCATCGCCGTGGTCCACGCCATCCTCGACGCGGTGGTCGACGACTACCGGCCGGTGCTCGACGGCCTCGACCAGGACATCGTCGAGATCGAGGCCCAGGTGTTCTCGCCCGAGCGCGTCAACCCGGCCGAGCGCATCTACAAGCTCAAGCGCCAGGTGCTCGACCTCTACCGCAACGTCGAGCCCCTGCTGGAACCGCTGGAGCGCCTGCAGGCCAACGCCAACAGGCACGAGTTCGGGCCCGTCGACCTCGGTCCCTACTTCCGCGACGTCTACGACCACCTGCAGCGGGAGGTGGCCCGCATCGCCATCCAGCGCGAGCTCCTGTCCGAGGTGCTGAGCGTCAACCTCACCCACATCTCGGTCCAGCAGAACGACGACATGCGCCGCATCTCGGGGTGGGCGGCCATCGCCCTGGTGCCCACCATGCTGGCGGGCCTGTGGGGCATGAACTTCCGGCACATGCCCGAGCTCGACAAGTGGTGGGGCTACCCGCTGGCGCTGGCCGTCATGGCCGGGTCGGCGTTCCTGCTGTTCCGGTGGCTGCGGTCACACCGCTGGATCTGACCGCCGCAGCCGGGCCAGCAGCGCGTCGTGGACCCGGCCGTTGGTGGCCACCCCGCTGCCGTGCTGGGCGCCCGGCGCCCCGCCCACGCTGGAGAAGCGGCCGCCTGCCTCGGCCAGGATGACGGGCATGGCCGCCACGTCGTAGCGGGCCACCTCGGGGTCGACCATGGCGTCGACCCGGCCGGTGGCCACGAGCGCATAGCCGTAGCCGTCGCCCCAGGTGCGCAGGTGGCAGCCCGCGTGCTTGACCGCCAGCAGGGCGTCGTCTGGCCAGTGGCTGTAGCTGGAGGTGGTGAGGTAGGCGCCGTCGAGGTCGGCGGTGGCGCTGACCCGGGCCGGCCGGCCGTCGTGCCAGCAGCCGAGGCCCCGCCCGGCGTAGACGATCTCGCCCAGCGCGGGCATCACGATGACGCCCACGGCCGGGCCGTGCTCGTCGTCGAGGGCCAGCAACGTCGAGTACAGCGGCACGCCCCGGGTGAACGCCTTGGTGCCGTCGATGGGGTCGACGATCCACCGGCGGCCGGTGGTGCCGGCCGTCTCGGGCTCCTCCTCGCCCAGCACTCCGTCGCCGGGAGCGTGGACGGCCAGCCGCTCGCGCACCAGCCGCTCGGCCGCCCGGTCGGCGACCGTCACGGGGGTGCCGTCGGCCTTGCTGTCGACCGCCAGGTCACGCGACCGGAACCACCGCAGCGTCGATGCTCCGGCCTCGCGGGCGACGTCGAGCGCCAGCTTCAGCAGGGCCCGGTCGGCGGGCGGCGCGGGGTCGGTCACCCCGCCATCGTGGCAGACGCCTCCCGGGGGGCGATCACGAAGAACAGCCGGGCCTGGCAGGTCGGCTTGCCGCCCACGGTGGCGGTGGCCGCCCCCCAACCGCCCCGGGCCGAGAGCTTCTCGAGGTCGACGGCCAGGGCCATCTCGTCGCCGGGCACCACCTGGCGGCGCCAGCGCACGCCCTCGACCCCGCCGAACAGCGGCAGGCTGCCGGCGTAGCGCTCGAGGGCCAGCAGGGCGATGGCGCCGGCCTGGGCCAGCGCCTCGAGCTGGATCACGCCCGGGAAGATCGGGTTGCCGGGGAAGTGCCCGGCCAGGAAGGCCTCGTCGCCCGTCACCCGGTAGCGGGCCCGCACCCGCTCGCCCGGAACCAGCTCGTCCACGGCGTCGACGAACCGGAAGGGCGGCCGGTGGGGGAGGAGGGCGACCGGGTCGCCGGCCACGCTCACTGCTCGCTCACCCGTCCGCGGGCTCGGGGTCGCCGGCCGGCACGCCCCCCATGGCGGCCAGGGCGTCGCGGGCCTCGGCCCGCGACAGCGCCACCGCGTGGGCCCCGCCGTCGACGTGCACGATGTCGCCGGTCGTGGCCGGGAACCAGTCGGACAGCAGCGCCACGCACGCCCGGGCCACCGGGTCGGCGTCGCGCACGTCCCAGCCCAGCGGCGCCCGCTTGTTCCAGGTGCCCTCCAGCGCCGCGAAGTCGGGGATGGACCGGGCCGCCAGCGTGCGCAGCGGGCCGGCGGCCACGAGGTTGACCCGCACACCGAAGGCGCCGACGTCGCGGGCCAGGTAGCGGCACGTGGCCTCCAGCGCCGCCTTGGCCACGCCCATCCAGTCGTAGGCCGGCCAGGCCTGGGTGGCGTCGAAGTCGAGGCCCACCACCGATCCGCCCCCGGCCATCAGCGGCACCAGCGTCTCGGTCAGCGACTTGAGCGAGTAGGCCGACACGTGCAGGGCCGTGGCCACGTCGTCCCACCCGGCGGCGAGCAGCCCGGTCTCCTGGCCCAGGCACGCCTCGGGGGCGAACCCGATGGCGTGGAGGGCCCCGTCGACCTTGCCCCACCGCCGGCCCAGCTCGTCGGCCAGCGCTGCGTGCTGGGCAGGGTCGGTGACATCCAGCTCGACGACGTCGGCGGGGCCCGGCAGCGTGCGGGCCACCCGCTCGGTCAGGCGCATGCCCCGGCCGAACGAGGTGAGGACCAGCTCGGCGCCCTGCTCC
>DASXRH010000153.1:0-2086 GCA_036506715.1 Acidimicrobiales bacterium | reverse complement strand
CGGCCGCGTCGTGGCGGATCTGGGTCCAGGACGGCACGGCGGTGGCCAGGATCAGCTTGTCGCCCGGCTCGGCCTGCTCGGCCACCCGGCCGAAGAACTCGAGCTGGGGCTCGTCGATCAGCGTCTCGGACTGGATGTCGATGCCCCACAGCCACCAGTGGTGGGGCAGCTGGGCGGCGAAGTAGCTGCGGGTCTGGTGCGAGCGCCAGCCGCCCAGCCACCGGTTCTGGCCGAAGAGCCGCAGGAACCCGGTCAACCCGTCGGTCCAGTCGTGGTTGCCCGCGATGGCGAACACGGTGGGGTGGTCGCGCTCGGTCCACGGCAGCGCCGCCCGCCACGGCCCCTCCAGCCGGTTCTCGTAGCCGTCGGCGCTGGCCGACGGGTACACCTCGTCGCCCCCGAGCACCAGGACCTGGCCCCGGGGCAGCGGGCGGTCCACCCCCGGGATCACCAGCTCGCGCTTGGCGACCCGGGTGGCGACCGTGGCGGTGGCCTCGAACCCGTCGCCGGTGTCGGCCACGTAGTCGACCCACAGCTCCTCCCGGTCGGCGTAGCGCACGTCGGCGTCGCAGGGCTTGGCCGCCTGCAGCTCGCGCTTGTCGAGGAACGAGCCGAACACCGAGACGACGCCGACGTGGAGGCCGGAGGCGGTGAGCACCCCGGGGCTGAACCACCGCACCGCCGGCTGTGGCGCGAACCGCAGCTCGCGCTCGGTGAACCGCTGCGGTCGGGCGGGGGGCTGGTCCGCGTCCATCGGCCCCGCATCATGGCAGCCGCCCACGGGCGGGCGGGGGGACCGTCAGGTCAGCGCCCGCCGCACCCCCCGGGCGATCTCGACCTCCTCGCGCGCCGCGACCACCAGCACCCGCACCGCCGACCCCGGGGCGGTGACGTCGGCGTCGGGGCGGGCGGTGGCGTTGGCGTCGGCGTCGACGGCGACGCCCAGGAACCCGAGCCCACCGGCCGCCATGGCCCGCACCACCGGCGCGTTCTCGCCGACCCCGCCGGTGAACACCAGGGCGTCGAGGCCGCCGAGGGCGGCGGCCATGGCGGCGATGCCGGCCCGCAGCCGGTGGCCGACGACCCCCAGCGCCAGGCCCGCGTCGGCGTCGCCCGCCGCCGCCCGCTCGACCACCGCGTGCATGTCGGGGGTGCCCGCCAGCGCCACCAGCCCCGAGTCGTGCTCCAGCGCGTCGGCCACCCGGTCGGCCGCCAGACCGGCCCCGGTGACCAGCCACAGGACCGCCCCCGGGTCGACCGACCCCGCCCGGGTCGCCATGACCAGGCCCTCCAGCGGCGTGAACCCCATGGTGGTGTCGACCGACCGACCCTCCCGCACCGCGGCGAGCGACGCCCCCGCGCCGAGGTGGCAGGTGACGATCCGCCGGGGCGGCGCCCCCATCCCGACCGCCCGCCGGGCGGCGTAGGCGTGCGACAGGCCGTGGAACCCGTAGCGGCGCACCCCCAGCTCGTCCCGCCATGGGGCCGGCACCGCGTAGGTGGCCGCCTCGGGCGGCAGCGTGGCGTGGAAGGCGGTGTCGAAGCACGCCACCGCCGGCAGGTGCGGCACCGCCCGGCTGACGGCGTCGAGCGCGTGCAGCGACCGGGGCTGGTGCAGGGGGGCCAGCGAGGCGAGGGCGGCGATGCGATCCCGCACGGCGGCGTCGACCACCACCGGCGCCCGGAACTCCCGGCCGCCGTGGACGATCCGGTGGCCGACGGCGTCGGCGGGGCCGAGCCCGTCGAGCGCAGCCGCCAGGTCGCCAGGCTCGACCTCCTCGACGGCGGGCAGGTCGGCGGCCGCCACGGTGGCGTCGCCGTCGTCGACCACCCGCAGCTTGAGGCTCGACGAGCCGGCGTTGACCACCAGGACCAGCACGGGCCGGGGCCGCCGCTACCGCCCGCCGGTCAGGCGGGCCACACCCAGTCGCGCACCGCCGGGAGGTCGTCGCCGACGGCCCGGGTGTGGTCGCGGGCCTCGCGCCGGCGGGCTTCCATGGCGTCGCGCACGTCGGCCACCGCCAGGCCCAGCGACGGCACCCGGTCGACGACGTCGATCACCAGGTGGAAGCGGTCGAGGTCGTTG
>DASXRH010000152.1:0-2563 GCA_036506715.1 Acidimicrobiales bacterium | reverse complement strand
TCCACAGGTCGAGGTACGACGCCTCCCACAGCGACGACATCAGCGAGGCCAGGCGGGGCTGGAACGCCACCGACCCGGTCAGGTCGCCGCCGGCGTCGTCGTCGAACGACGACCGCATCTCCTCGACGTAGTAGCGGCAGTCGAGCAGGTTGTCCGGGCTGTCACCGGGGCCGGCCCGGGGCGCGGCCTGGCTGATCTGGTCGGCCACCACGTTGGACAGGCCGACGCCCCGCTCGGCCAGCCACGCCGGGCTGCCGGTGCGGGCGTCGCCCCCGGGCCCCGGGGCGGCCCGGGCCAGCAGGAACAGCAGCAGCGCCAGGCAGGCGAAGGGGCGGACGAGGTCGCGCACGGGGTGCTCGCCGTCGCGCGCCATGCGGGCGACGACGACGATCACGGCGAGGGCCAGCACGATGAGCCCCAGCCCCGACAGGGCCAGGTCGGCGGCCATGGCGTAGCCGTCGTTGACCGGCTGGAGCGGGACCGGCCGGGCGCTCCCGCCGTGGTCGCCGCCCTCGCGCAGGTTGAAGAGGTCGAAGGCGAGGGCGGTGCGGGTGATCCACTGCAGCACCCGCCACATCAGGCCGGCCATCCCGTAGAGGAAGGTGACCAGCGGCTGCATGACGTTGGCCTTGCCGATCTCGCTCGGCCCGTAGTTGCTGTAGAAGCTGTCGGCGTCGTCGGCCCACCGGTAGAAGGGCAGGCAGTCCCACGCGCCGGTGGCCTGGGCGGCGTCCTCGACGCACGGGTCGGCGTCCCGGCTCGGTGCAGCCTGGGCGCCGGCGGGCGCGGCGGCCGCCACCAGGCCCAGGACGGCCACGAGCGCCACCCCGGCGGCCAGCGCCGCCACGGGGCCGAGGGGGGAGCGGAGGCGGCGGCGCGGGGCCGGGGGCACGGGCGTCACCGCCGGGGCACGGGCAGGATCTCTCCCCGCTCGCCGACGCGGGCGGGATCGATCTCGATGGCCGACGACCGCACCACCACCCGGTCGCCGCGGGCGATCTCCTCGGTGGGCACCGGGCACAGCCCGACGTACAGCCGGCCCTTGCGCCCCCGGTACTCGACCAGCGCCCGCCGGGCCCACAGGGTCCGCCACAGGTGGCGGACCACCGGCTCGCCCCCCGGCCGGGCGGTCACCGCCAGCCAGCCGCCCGCCGCGCCTAGAGCCACCACGATGGCCAGCAGGTTCCACGACCCGACCAGCCCGACCAGCAGTGCCCCCACCGGCAGGCACGCCAACGCCCCGGCCGCCACGCCCACGGCCTGGCGGACGGGGATGTTGACGGCCCCCCGCCGGATGCGCCACGGGGCCCGCCGGGTCGCTTCGCTGAAGCACACCATCTGCGGGCCGTCGCCGGGCATGGTGGTCCGCCGTCGCCCGGCCGGTCAGCCGACCAGCTTGAACAGCCAGTCGGCCAGCGACGTGATGGCCAGGAACCCCAGGTCGGCGATCTTGCCGATGAGGCTGGGCACGAACAGCAGGAGGGCGAGCAGTGCCCCCCGCAGCGCCCCGCCCGTGGCCCTGCGGTTGCCGTCGTTGGCGGACTGGAAGATCGCTCTGATGATGAGGAAGGCCACCAGCAGCACGCCGATGCCCGCCATCAGCGAGGTCAGCCAGGTGTTGGCGGCGAAGAAGTCGTCGATCATCGGGCCCGGGCTGGTCTCGCCGGCCGACCCCGTGGCCGGGGCGGGCTGCTGCTGCAGCAGGTGGGCGGCGCCGACGAGCCCCTGGTAGGTGGTTGTGGTGAGGTACGACACCGGCGGTCCCCTTGGTTGGCCTGCTCCTTCCGCGGGGAGCATTCCGAGCCCGCACGGGGACCGACGCGCGGGCGCGGAGAGAGCCGGGCCTGGTGGGTCAGCCCGGCGGCGCCCCGTCGATCACGTCGCCCAGCTCGGCCGCCATCACCGCCTGGCCCTCGTCGGTGAGGTGGATGCCGTCGTCGAGGTCGACCCCCGCCCGGCCGGCGAACCAGGGGGCCAGCGGCACCACCTCGAGGTTGGACCAGCGGGCCGTGGCCTGGCCCAGCGCCGAGTTGATCTTGGCGATGGACCCGGCGTTGCCGGCGTTGGGCCGTCCGGTCAGCCACACCACCCGGTCGACGGCGGCCAGCGGGGCCATGATGGCGTCGATGGTGGCCGGCACCGTCGTGCACCGCAGGCCGCAGCCGTTGGTCCCCAGCTCGACCACGGCCACGGCGGGCGCATCCGTGCCCGCCAGATCGGCCACCCGTGCCGGCCAGTCCACGTCGCCGATGCCTCCCCCGGCGATGCCCGACCCCATGTAGCCGGCCATCGTCACCGTCCAGCCGTCGCCCTCGAACCGGGCCCGCACCTCGTCGGCCGCCTGGAACAGCAGCGAGTCGCCCACCAGCAGGATCCGGCCGGGTGGGTGGGGGTCGGCGGCGGCCCGGTGGGCCGGCCCCACCCGTTCGAGGGCGGGGCCCGACGAGCCGCCGCAGGCGGCCGACCCGGCCGGCCCGGCCAGCCCGCCCAGCGCGGCCACCAGCACGGCCGTCCCCCGCAGCAGTCGTCGTCGCACCATCGGTGAGCCGCCGTTGTAGCAGCC
>DASXRH010000151.1:0-6005 GCA_036506715.1 Acidimicrobiales bacterium | reverse complement strand
GGTGAACACCGCGGCGATCAACGCCACGAACACCACGAACGCGGCGACGAGCAACCAGCTGCGGCGCTTGTTGGAGGTGACCTGGTCGTACACGGGAGCGGCGGTGTCGAGCGTGACGATCAGAACTGCACGTCGACGCTGCCACGGGCCTCGTCGTCGGCCCGGAAGTACTCGCGCTCGGCGAACTTGAACCTGTTGGCCAGCGTGTTGGCCGGGAAGCTCTGGACCTTGGTGTTGTAGCGGTAGACGGTGTCGTTGTAGAACTGCCGCGCGTAGGCGATGCGCCCCTCGGTGCCGGTCAGCTCCTCCTGCAGCTGCAGGAAGTTCGTGTTGGCCTTGAGGTCGGGGTAGGCCTCCGACAGGGCGAACAGCGACTTCAGGGCGCCGGTCAGCTGGTTCTCGGCGGCCGCCTGCTGCTCGGGGCCGGTGGCGTTCATGCCGGCGTTGCGGGCCGTGATGACGGCGTCGAGGGTCTCGCGCTCGTGCGACGCGTACCCCTTGACGGTCTCCACCAGGTTGGGGATGAGGTCGTAGCGCCGCTTGAGCTGCACGTCGATCTGCGCCCACGCGTTCTCGATGCGGTTCCGCAGGCCGACCAGGCCGTTGTAGGTGACGATGGCGTACAGGGCCAGGAGCACCAGCAGGACCGCGATGACGATGACGATGATCACCGCCGCATCCTACGGGCTCCGGGCGCCCGAACCGGAGCGCGCCGGGACGGGCGGAGGGATCAGGCCAGGCGCTCGTAGCGCTCGATGTAGGCCTCGGCCAGCCGGCCCATCGAGAACTCCTGGGCCCGCAGCTCGGCCGCCGCCACCAGGTCACGACGCAGCGTGCCGTCGCCGAGCGCCCGCGTCAGCGTCGCCGCCAGCGCGTCGGCGTCGCCGGGCGGCGTGAGGAGGGCGTCGACCCCGTCGGTGGCGACGTTGGCGTAGCCGTCCAGCGCCGAGGCCACCACCACCGCGCCGGCGGCCATCGCCTCCAGCAGCACCACGCCGAACGACTCGCCGTGCAGCGACGGGGCGCAGAACACGTCGGCGCCCCGCATGCGGGCCGCCACGTCCTCGTCGCTCAGCCGGCCCAGCCAGGTGACGCGGGGGTCGCCGCCGTGGCGGGCCCGCAGCGCCTCGGTCTGGGGCCCGGTGCCGCCCACCCACACCCGCACGTCGGCGGGCAGCCGGCGGAGGGCGTCGAGCAGAACGGCCAGACCCTTGCGATCCTCGTGGCGGCCCACGAAGAGGATCGTGGGGCCGTCGGTGGGCTCGGGAGCCGCCTTGGCGAACCGCTCGACCTCGATGCCATTGAACAGCAGCTCGTAGTCGCCGCCCACCGCCTTGCGGGCGGTGTGGAGGGCGTCCTTGGACACGGCGCAGCGCAGGTCGAGCCGCTTGGCCAGCCACCGCACCCCCGGCTTGGCCAGGGCGTAGGCGGCGCTGTCGCCGGCCCGGTGGAAGGTGCCGACCAGGGGGGCGTTGCGGAACAGCAGCGTCGTCATGGTCGGCCCCGGCGCCAGCGGCTCGTGCACGTGGACGACGTCGAAGGCCTCGTCCCGCAGCGCCCGGATGGTGCGGAGCTGGGCGGCGGGGTCGGGGGCCAGGGGCGCGAACGACCCGTTGGAGGCGGTGGGCACGCTCTTGCCCAGCGGGGTGACCCCGGGGTCGGGCGGCGGGCCGTCGCACGGCGCGAGCACCCGGACGTCGCAGCCCAGCGTGCGCAGGCTGCGCGCCAGCCCGAGCACCTGGGCCTGGACCCCACCCGGCACGGTCAGGCTGTATGGGCAGACGAGCCCGATGCGCACCGCGCCACCGTAGTGCCCGGCCGCCGTGCGCACGCGCCCGACCGGTCCGGCGGCGGGGCGTCAGAGCCTGACCGGTCGGGCGGATGTGGCGGCGTCGCTCGGCCAGTTGGGTTGGAGCAGGTGCCACTGCTCCGGCGCCCGCCGGATCAGGCCCTCCAGCTCGTCGGCCATGAGCTGGGTGATGCGGGCCACGTCGGCCCGGAACGACCCCTGGCGCTCGGCCGGGATGGGCGGGCGCACGACGCCGTGGTGGTGGCCCCGGCCCCTGTCGTACACGGCGGTGGGCAGCAGCGGCGCCCCCGTGCGCAGGGCCAGCACCGCGGGCCCGCCCGGCAGCGTCGTCTTCTCGCCGAAGAAGGTGACCTCCACGCCGCCGCCGGCGATGTCGCGGTCGCACAGCAGGGCGATGATGTGCGCCTCGCGGATGGCGGTCATGATCGCCCGCCCGGCCTCGGGCCCGAGGGGCACGATCTCCATGCCGATGCCGCGGCGGAAGTCGGCGAACCAGTCGAACAGCGCCGGCGGGTCGAGCTGCTCGACCACCGCGGTGACCGGGACGTGCTTGACCCGGGTCAGCCAGAAGGCGCACCACTCCCAGCTGCCCAGGTGGGGCAGGACCAGCATCGGCCCCAGGCCCTTGGCCCGGGCCTCCTCGACGTGCTCGTAGCCCTCGGTGGTGATCCGGGCGTCGAGCTCGGCCGGGTCCACGGTGGGCAGCCGGAACGACTCGGCCCAGTAGCGGCCGTAGGACCGGTAGACGTCCCGCACCCGCTGGCGCAGCGCGGCGCCGTGGAGCCCGGGGTCGACCCGGCGCTGGTGGCGCTCGACCATGGCCCGCCGGTCGCCCAGGGGCAGCGCGACCAGGGCCGCCAGCTCGGGGGCGACGGCGTCGATCACGGCGCTGGGCAGGAACTGCGCCACCGCGGCGGCACCACGGTAGGCGGGGGTCACGAGGTCCATCTGCGTGCTGTCGTGCTACGTCGGGGGCGGTGACGCCGGGCGCCGGTGCCTAGCGGCGGCGGCGGCGGCCCGCGAGTGCCTGGCGGCGCCACGTGCGCTGCGTCGACCGCGCCACCCGCCGCGAGCGCCAGCGGGCGGCCAGGGGCTGCACCTGGGGTGCGGACGCCTGCCGCCAGACCTTGACGAACCGCTGGCCCGCGGTGAGCAGGCTGAGCGCCAGCATCGCCCACAGGACGGGGACCAGCAGCGACTCGAACAGCAGGCCGAAGGCGAGGAACGTGATCCGCTCGGCGCGCTCCATCAACCCGCCCCGGGCGTCGAAGCCCAGGGCCTCGGCCTTGGCCCGCTCGTAGGAGACGATGAGCGACGCGGCCAGCACCGCCAGGGGCAGCACGCCGATGCGGCCCGGCTGGGTCGACGACAGGTACCAGGCCACGCCGCCGAGCAGCAGCGCGTCGCTGACCCGGTCGACCACCGAGTCGAAGAAGGCGCCCCGGGGTGAGGCGGTGCCCGACGCCTTGGCCACCGCCCCGTCGAGCACGTCGGGCACGGCCGTGAGCACGAGCAGCAGCAGCCCGGCCCGCAGCGAGCCGTTGGCGATGGCCACCGCGGCGGCCACGGCCATGGCCAGGCCGGTGAGGGTGAGGTGGTTGGCCGTGATGCCGGTGCGGCGGATCTGCGCACCTACGGGTCGCAGCCCCTTCTCGAAGGTGCTGCGCCACCGTCCATCGAACATGGTGTCTCCGAACTGTCGCTCAGCGGGGGCCTTCGGCCTCGACCAGCCGCCGTCCCTGGGGGTGGGGCCCCGCGAATTGCGTCCCCGATCGTAACAATCCGCGCCGCGGGGTACTGACACCCCCGGTCGGGGCGCGCACCAGGTGGTCACCCCGCTACCCTCGCCCGGAGCGCCGACCATCCACCGAGGGGGGAGCCTGGTGAAGCGGTACGCGACTGGTCAGATCCGCAACGTCGCCCTGGTCGGGCACGGCGGAGCGGGCAAGACGAGCCTGGCAGAGGCCCTCCTGCACCGGGCCGGTGCCATCGCCCGCATGGGTCGCGTCGAGGACGGGACGACGGTGTGCGACTTCGACCCCGAGGAGCACAAGCGCGGCATCTCCCTGTCGCTGTCGGTGGCTCCGCTCGAGTGGCGCGACCACAAGATCAACCTCATCGACACGCCGGGCTACGCCGACTTCATGGGCGACGTGGCCGCCGCCCTGCGCATCGCCGACCTGGCCGTGTTCGTGGTCAGCGCGGTCGACGGGGTCGAGGTCCAGACCGAGGAGGCGTGGTCGCTGGCCTCCCGCCTCGGCCTGCCCCGCATGGTCTTCGTCAACAAGCTCGACCGCGAGCGGGCCAGCTACGACACCACCCTGGCCCAGCTGCGCGACCGGCTCGGCGCCGGCATCGCCCCGCTGGAGCTGCCCATCGGGCAGGAGGCCGGCTTCCGGGGCATCGCCGACCTGCTCACCGACACCGCCCACATCTACGAGGGCGGGGTGCCCCGCACCGAACCCGTCCCCGACGACATGGAGGAGCTCGAGCACCAGGTCCACGACAACCTGGTCGAGGGCATCGTGGTGGCCGACGACGCCCTGCTCGAGCGCTACCTCGACGGCGACGTGCCGAGCGTCGACGAGCTCGAGCGCACCCTGCACGACGGCCTGGCCTCCGCCACCGTCTTCCCCGTGGTCGTGGGGTCGGCCACCCGCGAGATCGGCATCGACCGCCTGGCCGACCTGCTGGTCGAGATCGGGCCCTCGCCCCTCGACCGGCCGACCACGATCTCGGTGGGGGCCAACGGCGACTCCCCGGTCGAGCCCATCGAGGTGCCGGCCGAAGCCGGGGGCGATCCGCTGGCCTTCGTGTTCAAGACCGTCGCCGACCCCTACGTCGGCCAGGTCAGCATGTTCCGGGTGCTGTCGGGCACCCTGCGGCCCGACGACCACCTGGTCAACAGCCGCTCCGGCACCGACGAGCGCCTCCACGGCCTGCTCACCGTGCGGGGCAAGGAGCAGGAGACCGCCCCCGAGCTGGTGGCCGGCGACATCGGGGCCGTGGCCAAGCTGGCGGCCACCATGACCGGCGACACGCTGGCGCCCAAGGGCAAGCCGGTGGTGGTCGACCCCATCGAGCAGCCCGAGCCCACCCTGGCCGTCGCCGTGGTGCCCCGCACCCAGGCCGACGAGGACAAGCTCGCCTCGGCGCTGCACCGCCTGGTCGACGAGGACCCGGCGCTGCGGGTGGAGCGGGTCGACGAGACCCACCAGACCCTGCTCCACGGCACGGGCGAGACCCACCTGCAGATCACGCTGGAGAAGCTGACCCGCAAGTTCGGCGCCAACGTCGACACCGAGGACGTCCGGGTCCCCTACCGCGAGACGATCACCGGCGCGGCCAAGGCGGTGGAGGGCCGGCACAAGAAGCAGACCGGCGGCCACGGCCAGTTCGGCGTGTGCGTGATCGACCTCGAGCCGCTCGAGCGGGGCGGCGGCTTCGAGTTC
This sequence comes from Acidimicrobiales bacterium, assembly GCA_036506715.1. Lineage (GTDB taxonomy): Bacteria > Actinomycetota > Acidimicrobiia > Acidimicrobiales > VFJN01 > ZC4RG19. The sequence goes on along the minus strand of DASXRH010000151.1, from coordinate 743 downwards.
GTCAACCAGATCGTCGGCGGCGCCATCAGCCGGGGCTACATCCCCGCCGTGCAGAAGGGCATCGAGGAGGCGATGGGCTCCGGGGGCGTCAACGGCTACCCGGTGGTCGACGTCAAGGTCACCCTGACCGACGGCAAGGAGCACTCGGTCGACAGCTCCGAGATGGCGTTCAAGGTGGCCGGCCGGCTGGCCTTCCGGGCGGCGATGGCGCAGGCCAACCCCGTCATCCTCGAGCCGGTCAGCCGGCTGGAGGTGATCGTGCCGCTCGACCTCCAAGGCGACGTCATGGGCGATCTCAACTCGCGCCGGGGCCGGGTGCAGGGCACCGACACGGCCGGCGACGGTCGGCAGACGATCATCGCTCTGGTGCCGACGTCCGAGATCCAGCGCTACGCGATCGAGCTGCGCTCGCTGACCGGAGGCCGGGGCCGGTTCCACGCCGCCTTCGACCACTACGACGTGCTGCCCGGCCACCTGGTCGACGCCATCAAGCGCGAGGTCCACGAAGAGGCCTAGCCGATGGAGCGGTGCGACGAGTGCGGCTTCGATCCGGCCGAGCTGCGGCCCGCCGAGATGGTGGTCGCCATCCGGTCCTTCGGCCGCCGCTACCGGGTCCCGCTGACCCGGGGACTGGCCGGCGAGGACCTGGACGCGGTCGTGCGCCGGTCGCCGGGGCCGGGGGTGTGGTCGGCGCTGGAGTACGCCGCCCACGTCGGCCACCTGTTCCGCACGTTCGACGACAG
>DASXRH010000150.1:0-7530 GCA_036506715.1 Acidimicrobiales bacterium | reverse complement strand
GCTCGGCCCGCTCCCCGGGGGTGAAGGCCAGATACCACGGGTCGGCCCTGTCGGCCGCCCACACCACCTCGTCGCCCCCGGCCTCCGGCACCAGCGCCGCCCCCGCCGCCAGCCACCCCCAGGCGTCGTCGGGAGTGGCGGCCACGTCGTCGGCCCGCTGGGCCACGTAGGCCAGGGCGAACTCGTCGACCATGGCGGCCCCGATGCCGTCGCTGCCCAGCACCACCCGGTTGCCGGCCGCCGCCCACCGGGCCGGGCGGGCGTAGCCGACACCGTTGTTCATGTTGGACCGGGGGTTGTGGGCCACCGTGCCGGCCAGCGGCGGCCCGACGTGGACGCAGTGGGCCAGCAGCCAGTCGTCACCCGCGTACGGGCGCAGCCGCTCGGCGGCCCCGGCGTCGACGCCGTCCTCGCCCACGTGGATGTGGACGCCGACGCCCCGGTCGCGGGCCAGGCCGACCACCGCCTCCAGCGTGGCGTCCGACAGGCTCAGGCAGGCGTGGGCGCCCACCAGCCCCCGGCCCCCGGCCTTGAGGAACCGCTCGTTCTCGGCCAGCCCGGCGGCGGCCCCGGCCGGCCCGTGGCGGTCGGTGACCTCGTAGGCGCACACCACCCGCACCCCGACCTCCGCGCAGGCCTCGGCGATGACGTCGAGGCTGCCGTCGATGGCGGAGGGCGAGGCATGGTGGTCGACGATCGCCGTGGTCCCCGCCTCCAGCGCCTCCACCGCCCCCAGCAGCGCCGACCACCGCACCAGGTCGAGGTCGAGGGCGGCGTCGAGCCGCCACCAGATCCGCTCGAGGATCTGCGTGAAGTCGCGGGGCGGCCCGCCGGGCGGGGACGGCATGCCCCGGGCCAGCGCCGAGTACAGGTGGTGGTGGCCGCAGACCAGGCCCGGGGTGGTGGCGGTCACGACCCGTTGCGGTGCATGGGCAACCGGCTGCGCCACTCGCCGTCGCGGTCGCGCAGGGCCCCCGCCACCGCGCCGGCGGTGGGGACCAGGCCGATCTCACCCACCCCCTTGATGCCGTAGGGGGCTCGGGGCTGGGGCCGCTCGACCAGCACGACGTCGATCGGCGGCACGTCCTTGGCCCGGAGGATGCCCAGCTGGCGCAGCGTGGTCATGGTCGGCCGGGCCTGGTCGTCGGTGGGGAAGTCCTCGGTGAGCGCGTAGCCCAGCCCCATGTGCACGGACCCGATCACCTGGCCCTCGCACAGCAGCGGGTTGACGGCCCTGCCGACGTCGTGGGCGGCGACCACCCGCTCGATGTCCCCCGTCTCGCGGTCCATGACCACCAGCTGGGCGGCGTACCCGAAGGTCGAGTGGATGGTCGGGCGCTCGGTGGTGCCGAGGGCCTGGGTCCAGTCGACCGTGTAATCGCCGGCGTAGTCGACGCCCGGCCGGCAGCCGTCGGCGCAGGCGGCCCGGCAGGCGGCCGCCACCGACCCGGCGCCCATCAGCGTCCCCCGGCTGCCCGTGGTCTGGCCGGCGCCCAGCTCGCGGGACGTGTCCACGACCACCCGCACCCGGTCGGGGTCGACGCCCAGCTCCTCCACCGCCACCTGGAGGGCGACGGTGTGCACGCCCTGGCCCATCTCGGTCCAGCAGTGGCGTACCTCGACCCCGCCGTCGTCGTCGAAGCGGACCACGGCCCGGGCCACCTCCCGGAACCCGTTGCCCAGGCCCGAGTTCTTGAGGCCCAGCCCGACGCCCACCGCCTTGCCGGCGGCCAGCGCCTCGTCCCAGGCGGGGCGGACGGCGTCGAGGCAGTCGCGAGCGCCCAGGCAGCCGTCGTCCATGACCTGGCCCGGCCCCCACGACGCCCCCGGGGTGACGACGTTGCGGGCCCGCACCTCCCACCGGTCGAGGCCGGCGGCGTCGGCCAGCCGGTCGAGCAGACCCTCGGTGGCGAACTGGGCCTGGTTGGCGCCGAAGCCGCGGAACGCCCCGCACACCGGGTTGTTGGTGCGGACGGCCACGGCCTCGACGTCGACAACCGGCCACACGTAGGGGCCGCTGGCGTGGCCCGCCGCCCGCTCCAGCACCTTCATCCCCACCGAGGCATAGGGGCCCGAGTCGCCGACGATGCGGGCCTTCAGCGCCGTCAGCCGGCCGTCGGCGTCGCAGCCGGCCCACGCCTCGAACCGCACGGGGTGGCGCTTGGGGTGGACCCGCAGCGACTCCTCCCGGCTGAACGTGCACTTGACGGGCCGCCCCAGCAGGTGGGCGGCCAGGGCGGTCTGGGCCTGGTTCGCACAGTCCTCCTTGCCCCCGAAGGCGCCGCCGTTGGCCACCAGGTGGACCAGGATGCGCTCCTCGGGCAGGGCCAGGACGTCGGCGATCTGGCGGCGGTCGTCCCACACGCCCTGCCCGCCGGAGAACACCTCCAGCCGGCCGTCGTCATGGGGCACCGCCAGGGTCGACTCGGGCTCCAGGAAGGCGTGTTCGATGCGCTGGGTCCGGAACACCTCGTGGACCGTGTGGGCGCTGGCCGCCAGGGCGGCGTCGACGTCGGTGACGGCCGGGTCGGCGGCGTCGCAGCGGGCGTAAGCCGTGCGGGACAGCACGTTGGGCTCGGACGGGTCGCCGACCTCCCACACTGCCGGCTCGGTCGAGGCCAGCGCGGCGAGGGCGTCGGCGAAGGGGGCGTGGGGCGCGTAGGTCACGTCGACCAGCTCGGCGGCCCGCCGGGCGGTGGCGCGGTCGCCGGCCACCACGAGGGCCAGCACGTCGCCGGTGTACGAGGTGCGCCCACCCACGGGGATGAACACCGGCCAGTCCCGGTGGATGAGGCCGATGCGCAGCTCGCCGGGCACGTCGGCGGCGGTGAGCACCCGCTCGACCCCGGGGACGGCGGCGGCCGCTGCGGTGTCGATGGCCACGACGTCGGCCCGGGCGTGGTCGGCCAGCACCGGGATGGCGTGGAGCAGCCCGGGCATCCGCATGTCGTCGACGTAGGGCTTGTCCCCCAGGGCCAGCTCGGTGGCCTGGTACCTGGGGTTGCGGCCGCCCAGGCCGTAGAGGCGGCGGCCGGGTCCCGCCGGCAGCGGCACCGGCACCTCGCCCCCGCCGGCCAGCAACTCGACCGCGTCCAGGATCGGGTGGTAGCCGGTGCAGCGGCACAGGTGGCCGCCCAGGTGGCGAGACGCCTTCTCGCGGGTGAGGGCCGGGCCGTCCTTGTCGACGAGGTACTTGGTGCGCATGACGATGCCCGGGGTGCAGAACCCGCACTGCAGGGCGCCCGTGGCGCCGAAGGCGGCGGCGTAGCGGTCGCGCTCGGCGGGGTCGACCCCCTCCAGGGTGGTGACCGCCTTGCCCGCCACCCGATCGAGGCCCAGGTTGCAGCTGACCACCGGCTTGCCGTCGAGCAGCACCGTGCAGCAGCCGCACTGGCCCGACGGCGAGCAGCCGTCCTTGGGGCTGGTGACGTCCAGCTCCTCCCGGAGCGCGGCCAGCAGGTGCGGGTGGTCGCCGACCTCGACCGGCGTGCCGTTCAGCGTGAAGTGCACCGCCACGCCCTCCACGATGGCACGACTCAACAAATTGTTGAAGTCCCAACCCGTTGCGAGTCGGTGAACCGGTCGTCGGGGGCAGTAGAACGGCGGCCATGCCCTCGACCCTGCTCGTCAACCACGACACCTCGGCGCTGCCGGCCGGGGCCCGACCCGGGGCCGAGGTCCAGGCCTTCCACCAGCGGCTGCCCGGCTACCGCGCCACCCCGCTGCGGGACGTCCCGGCCCTGGCGGACGCCTGCGGGGTCGGCCGGGTGCTGGTCAAGGACGAGTCGAGCCGGCTGGGGCTGCCGGCGTTCAAGATCCTGGGGGCGTCGTGGGCCACCTACCGGATGCTGGTCGACCGCCTGGGCGCCGAGCCCTCCTGGTCCACGCTCGACGAGCTGGCCGCGGTCGTCGCCGCCGGGCTGGGGCCGCTGCGGCTCGTCACCGCCACCGACGGCAACCACGGGCGGGCCGTGGCCCGCATGGCCCGGCTGCTGGGCCTGGCGGCCACGATCTACCTCCCCGTGGGGGCGGCGGCCGCCCGGATCGACGGCATCGCGGGCGAGGGGGCCGACGTGGTCGAGGTCCCCGGCACCTACGAGGACGCGGTGGCCGAGTCGGCCGACGCGGCCGCCGACGACGTCGTGGTCGTGTCCGACACGTCGTGGCCCGGCTACGAGGACACGCCCCGGCGGGTCATCGAGGGCTACGCCACGATCTTCGCCGAGATCGACGCCCAGGTGGCCGAGCTGGGCGCCCGGGACGAGGGCGACGACGGCGACGACGTCGAGGTCACCCCCGACGGCATCCGGGTGGCCGCCCCCGCCGTGCTCGACGTCGCGGTGGTGCCGCTCGGCGTGGGCGCGCTGGGCGCGGCCGCCGGCACCTGGCTGCGGGCGGGGCACGAGCCGGGCGACGGCCCGCTGCTGCTCGGGGTCGAGCCCGACACCGCCGCCTGCGTGGCCGCCGCGGTCGCCGCCGGCCACCTGGTCGAGGTGCCCGGCCCCCACCGGTCGATCATGGCGGGGCTCAACTGCGGGCTGGCGTCGATCCTGGCCCTGCCCACGGTCATCGCCACCTTCGACGCCCTGGTGGCGGTGGACGACGACCGGGCCCGGGCCGCCATCCGCGCGCTGGCCGACGCCGGGCTCGACGTGGGCGAGACCGGCGCCGCCTCGCTCGCCGGGCTCATGGCCGTGGTCGACGAGCACCGCGGCACGCTGCCCGTGCCGGCCGACGCCACGGTGCTGCTGATCGCGACCGAGGGCGTCACCGACCCCGTGAACTTCGAGCGGATCGTCGGCCGCCCACCCCGCTGAAGGTCAGTACGTGTCGGGCTGGCGGTGCCGGGCGAAGTCGAAGACCGTCGTCTTGTAGGACACCGTGTCGTCGAGGTCGCAGGCGGCCACGGCCAGCTCGTCGCCGAGGCCGGTGCACTGGGCGACGATCGTGCCCGACGGGTGGACGACGCACGAGCCGCCGATGTGGTCGACGTCCTCCTCGGTGCCGGCCTTGGCCACCCCCACCACGAACGTGCCGTTCTGGTACGCGCCGGCCTGCATCACCAGGTGGTTGTGGAAGTCGCCGTAGCGGTCGTGCTCGGGTGCCGGCGGGTTGTGGACCGGGGTGTTGTAGCCGATGCACACCAGCTCGACGCCCTGGAGGCCGAGCGCCCGGTACGCCTCGGGCCAGCGGCGGTCGTTGCAGATGAGCATCCCGACCCGGCCCCCGAACGCCGCGTACGTCGGGAACCCGAGGTCGCCCCGGGCGAAGTAGCGCTTCTCCAGGTGCTGGAACCGCCGCCAGGGCTCGTGGTCGCCGTGGCCGGGGAGGTGGATCTTGCGGTAGCGCCCGACCTCGTGGCCGTCGGGCCCGACCAGCACGGCGGTGTTGAACCGCTCGCCCGCGGCGGTCAGCTCGGCGAACCCCAGGCAGAAGCCGACGCCGAGGCGCGCGGCCTCGTCCCACAGCGGCTTGGTGTCGGGGCCGGGCACCTCGGTCTCGTACCAGGCGTCGAGGGCCGGGTCGCCGTCGTCGTACCACCACCGGGGGAAGAAGGTGGTCAGCGCCAGCTCGGGGAACACCACCAGGTCGGCGCCCCGCTCGGCGCCGCCCCGCAGGAGGGCGACGAGACGCTCGACCACCGCCGGGCGGCCCTCGTCCCGGGCGACCGGGCCCATCTGGGCGGCGGCCACGGTGACGACGCGGCTCACCGGCGGGCCCTCATGCCGCCAGCTCGACCAGCACGTCGGCCAGCACCTGGGTGCCGGCGGCCAGGTGCTCGGGCTCGGTGTACTCGGCCGGGTTGTGGCTGACCCCCGCCCGGCTGGGCACGAACACCATGCCGGTGGGGCACATCCGGGCCAGCATCTGGGCGTCGTGGCCGGCGCCCGACGGGAGCCGCATCACGCTGTGCCCCCGGCGCTCGGCCGCCCGCTCGACCCGCTCGATGACCGCGGGGGCGAACTCGACCGGCGCGAACCGGGCCAGCTCCCGCCAGGCGGCGGTCACCCCCTCGGCGGCGGCCAGCTCGTCGACCGTGGCCCGCAACCGGCGCTCGGCCTCGCCAAGGACGGCGCCGTCGGTGTTGCGCAGGTCGACGGTCATGGTGGCCCGGGCGGCGACCACGTTGACCAGGTCGGGATGGAGGTCGAGCCGGCCGACCGTGCCCACCTGGTGGCCGCCCAGCTCGCGGGCCAGGCGGCGGACGGCGGTGGTGACCGCGGCGGCCACGTACCCGGCGTCCCGGCGCAGGCGCATCGGTGTGGTTCCAGCGTGGTTGGCCTGGCCGGTGAGCGTCAGCTCCCGCCACGAGATGCCCTGCACGCCGGTCACCGCCCCGATGGTGACGCCCTGCTCCTCCAGCACCGGGCCCTGCTCGATGTGGAGCTCGACGTAGGCGTGGGGCGCCGGACCCGGCACCGCCGCCTCGCCGGCCCAGCCGATCCGCTCCAGCTCGTCGCCCAGCACCGCGCCGTCGATGGCCACGACGTCGAGGGCGTCCTCCAGGGGCATGCCGCCGGCGTAGACGAGGCTGCCCAGCATGTCGGGGGCGAAGCGGCTGCCCTCCTCGTCGGTGAAGAAGGCCACGCTGAGGGGCCGCCGGGTGCGCACCCCGGCGTCGTCCAGCGCCCGCACCACCTCCAGCCCGGCGAGCACCCCGAGCGTGCCGTCGTAGCGGCCGCCGGTGCGCACGGTGTCGATGTGGCTGCCGGTCATCACCGCGTCGAGCGCGCCGCCGTCGCCGGCCACCCCGGCCCCGGCCCGGGTGGCGACGACGTTGCCGATGCGGTCGACCCGCACGTCGAGGCCCAGGTCCCGCATCCACCCGGCCACCAACTCCCGGCCCCCGGCGTCGTCGTCGGTCAGCGCCAGCCGGCAGTTCCCCCCGTCGCCGGTGTCACCCACGGCGGCCAGCGCCTCGAGGTCGGCCAGCAGCCGGGCACCGTCGACGGTCACCTCGGTCACGGGAACGTGACCTCGACGACCTCCAACCCGTCGATACCCGCGAAGTCGCCCGGGTTGGCGGTGTACAGCGGCAGACCGTTGGCCAGCGCGGTGGCGGCGATGAGGGCGTCGTAGGTGCGGGCGCTCGTCTTCCGCCCCGCCCGCCGCATCGCCGACGCCACCAGGGCGAACGCGCGAGCCGCGGCGGCGTCGAAGGCGAGGACCTCGAAGTCGTTCTCCGCCTGCTGAACTTGGAGTAGCCGCCGGGCCCGCTCCTGATCGCTGGTGGCCACCAGCGGACCGACCGACAGCTCGGCGAGGGTCACGGCGGCGATGAGCTGCTCGTCGGGCAGCAGCGCGGGATCGCGCAGGAGCGGCAAGCCGAGCACCGTGGACGTGTCCAGCACGCCCCGAGGGCGAGGGCTGGTCACAGGGACGGGTCGAGGATGGCGTCGATGTCCGCGCGGAACTGCTCGAGATCCACAGGTTCCAGGTGCCGCCACCGGTCGATCAGGGCCTCGGCCGTGAGTGGTCGCTTCTGCAACGGCACCAGCTCGGCCACCGGCTTGCCGGCGCGGGTGATGA
>DASXRH010000149.1:0-2758 GCA_036506715.1 Acidimicrobiales bacterium | reverse complement strand
GGAACAGGAACGGCACCCGCCCCGCCAGCTCGCCCCGCCGGCCGGCCAGCAACCGGGCGGCGCCGACGAGCATCGCTGTGTGGGCGTCGTGGCCGCACGAGTGCATGACGCCGGCGTCCTCGGAGGCGAAGTCGAGCCCGGTGTCCTCGGGCATGGGCAGCGCGTCCATGTCGGCGCGCAGCAGCACGGTCGGCCCGGGCCGCTCGCCGTCGAGGTCGGCCACGATCGACGACTGGCGCACCCCGGTGGCGACCCGCAGCGGCAGGCCGGCCAGGGCCTCGAGCACCCGGGCCTGGGTGACGGGCAGGTCGAGGCCGAGCTCGGGCCGGCGGTGGATGTCGCGCCGCAGCGCCACCACGTCCTCGAGCAGCGCCCCGGCCTCGGCCAGCAGGTCGTCGGCCCCTGCCATCACCGTGTCGGTCACGTCGGTCATGGCCCCGTAGTGTGGCCGAGCCGCCCGGTCAGCGGGCCGGGACCGCCGGCACGGTCACCGTGTCGGTCCCCGAGCGCAGGATGCGGCCCGGGGTGGCACCCGTCGCCTTCCCGCCCTCGACCGTGGCCACGCCGGCCACGTACACCCGCACCACGCCCTCCGACTGGGCGGTGAGGCGGGCCGAGCCGCCCGGCAGGTCCTCGACCAGGCGGGCGTTCTCGGCGCCGACGGTCTCGGGGTCGAACACCACCAGGTCGGCGTGGGCGCCCTCGGCGATCGTGCCCCGGTCGACCAGCCCGAACAGCTCGGCCGGCGCCTGGGTCAGCATCTGCACCGCTCGCTCCAGCGTGGCCAGCCTGCGGCCCCGCAGGCAGTCGGCCAGCAGCCGGGTGGTGTACGACGACCCGCACATGCGGTCGAGGTGGGCGCCGGCGTCGGATCCGCCGAGCATGACGCGGGGGTCGTCCCACACCTCCTGGCGCATGCGCCACGACTCGGCGTCGTTGTCGGTGGGCATGGGCCACAGGACGGTGCGGAAGTCGTCGGCGGTGACGACCTCGGTCAGCGTGGAGAAGCTGTCCTGGCCCCGCTCGGCGGCGATGTCGGCCACGACCCGGCCGGTCAGGCCCTCGTTGGCGGCCGAGTAGGTGTCGCCGATGACGTAGCGGTCCCAGTCGGCCAGGCGCCGGAACACGCCCGCCTCCTCGCTGTGCGACCGCTCGACCATGCCCCGGCGAACCTCGGGGTCGGCCAGGGCGGCCGCCTTCGCGCCGGCGGGCAGGCGGAGGATGTCGCCCCAGCCCGGCATGAGCCACAGGGCGCAGAACGACCCGAAGCTCATGTTCATCGGCACCAGCACCGGCATGGTCAGCGCCACCACCCGGCCGCCCTCCGCGGTGGCCCGGTCGGCGGCGGTCAGCTGGCGGGGCACCCGGTCGGGCACGGCCGAGTCGACGGTGAGCACGTTCCAGTTGATCGAGCGGCCCGCCGCCGCGGTCATGGCCGCCACCAGCTCGATCTCGTCGTCGGAGAACTTGTCGAGCCCGCCCTCGAACGCCCCCTCCAGGAACGTGCCCTCGTGCTCGCCGACCGCGGCGCACAGGGCCAGCAGCTCGCCGCGGCCGGCGTGCCGCGAGGCGACCGGCCGGCCGTCACCGTCGCTGTGGGTGGACGACAGGGTCGTGGAGAAGCCCAGCCCGCCGGCCTCGATCGACTCGTGCAGCAGCCTGACCATGGCATCGAGCTGGTCGGGCGTGGCCTCGTGACCGACGGCGTCGGCGCCCATCACGTAGCGGCGCAGCGCGCAGTGGCCCACCATGAACCCGGCGTTGACGCCGATGCGGCCGTCGAGGCGGGCCAGGTAGTCGCCGAAGCTCTCCCAGGCCCAGTCGACGCCCTGCTCGAGGGCGGCGAGAGGCATCCCCTCGACCCGGGCCATCATCCGCCGCAGGTAGTCGGCGTCCTCGGCGTGCAGGGGGGCGAGGGTGAAGCCGCAGTTGCCGGCGACGATCGACGTGACGCCGTGGACGTTGGACGGCGTGGCCAGCGGGTCCCAGAACAGCTGGGCGTCGTAGTGGGTGTGGGGGTCGACGAAGCCGGGGCACACCACCAGGCCGGTGGCGTCGAGCACCTCGGCGGCGTCCTCGGTGACGGCACCCGGGCCGGCGACCGCGACGATGCGCCCGGCCCGCACGCCGATGTCGCCCGGGCGGCCCGGGGCCCCGGTGCCGTCGACGACGGTGGCGCCCCGGATGATGAGATCGAGCATGTCCGGCTCCCGACGGTTTCTGACGGTGCGTCAGATGGTAGCCACCCCCGCCCCCGCGGGACACCGCCGGCCGGTCCGGGGCGTCAGGCCGGGTGGGCCACGCACACGTCGGGACCCGAGTCGGGCGACGTCGGCCAGGCCATCGCCCCGGCCGTCTCGGGCCCGTACTTGCCGTCGACCGTGACGCCGACGTTGGCCTGCACGGCCCGCACCGCGTCGCGGGTGACCGCCCCGTAGGCACCGTCGACGTCGACGGGCTGGAAGTAGCAGTCGCGCAGGGCCGTCTGCAGCGTCGCCACCGGCGCCCCGCTGCCCTCGTCCACCCCCAGCATGCAGTCGCGGGCCGTCACCGGGTCGGCGGCGGCGTCGGTCGGGATGGTGTAGCGGCCCTGGGGCGAGTCGTAGCGGGTGGTGCCGTCGCACGCGTCGCCCCCGCCGCCGTCGCCGCCGCTGAAGCCCTGGGTGCCCGACGACACGCCGCTGGTGCTGGTGCCCGGAGATGACGAGCCGCCCTGTTCGTTGCCGGCGACGGCGAGCGAACCTACGAGCACGGCGAC
>DASXRH010000148.1:0-7097 GCA_036506715.1 Acidimicrobiales bacterium | reverse complement strand
GGTGGCCGGCGGGCTGGCGTTCTGCGGATTGGTGGCCCAGTACCTGCTGCGCGGGCGCATCGGCCGCCGGGAACCCGCCGTGGTCGAGCCCGATCCGGCGGCCGCCGTGGGCTGACGGCCACCCCGCCCGGGTGATGCCCCGGTTCCGCCGCCCGCCGCCCACCGGGCCGACCGCCCGCCCGAGGAGGCCCCGTGATCGGGCGTCGCCACCCTCGGCGCCTGAGGGCGAGCCGGTAGCGTCGAGCGATGGCCGACGCCGCCTTCGTCCTCCACGGCCACTTCTACCAGCCGCCCCGCGAGAACCCGTGGACCGAGGTCGTCCCGCGCCAGCCCTCCGCCGCGCCCTACCACGACTGGAACGAGCGCATCACCGCCGAGTGCTACCGGCCCAACGGCTGGGCCCGCATCCTCGACGATCAGGGCCGCATCGTCGCCATCGTCGACAACTACCGGCGGCTCTCGTTCGACATGGGGCCGACGCTGCTGTCGTGGCTCGAGGAGCACGCGCCGGGCACCTACGCGCGCATCCTCGCCGCCGACCGGGCCGCCGGGCGGGCCATCGCCCAGGCCTACGGGCACGCCATCCTGCCGCTGTGCAACGACCGTGACCTGCGCACCCACATCCGGTGGGGCCTGGCCGACTTCCGCCACCGCTTCGGCCGCGTGCCCGAGGGCCTGTGGCTGCCCGAGACCGCGGTCGACGACCGCACTTTGGCGGCGCTGGCCGAGGAGGGGGTGCGGTTCACGATCCTCGCCCCCGACCAGATCGCCGCCGTGCGCCAGGTGGGCGAGGGCTGGTGGCAGCCGGCAGGGGAGGGCGGCCGGCCGGTCCCGCCGACGCTGCGCTGGCGCCACCCCGACGACCCCGCCCTCGGCGTCGACCTGGTCGTCTACGACGGGCCCATCTCCCACGACGTCGCCTTCGGCGGGTTCCCCAGCCAGGTGGTCGTCGACCGCATCGTGGCCCGGGCCCGGGGCGACCTCGTCGCCGTGGCCTGTGACGGCGAGACCTTCGGCCACCACCACACCTACGCGGACCGGGGTGTGGCCCACGCCCTGGCTGTCGAGGCCGAGTACCGGGGGGTGGCGCTGCCCCGGCTGGCGGACTGGCTGGCCGACAACCCGCCCCGGCCGGAGGGCCGGGTGCGCCTGTCGGCCTGGTCGTGCGTCCACGGCGTGGGCCGGTGGCTCGAGGACTGCGGCTGCCAGACGGGCGGCGAGGCCGGCTGGACCCAGGCGTGGCGGGGCCCGCTGCGGGCCGCCTTCGACCGGGTGCGCGACGCGGCGGTGGCCGTGTTCGAGCGCCGCGCTCCGGCGGTGCTCCGCGACCCGTGGGCCGCCCGCGACGCGTACGTCGACCTGCTGCTGGGGGCCACCTCGGTCGAGCGGTTCGCGGCCGAGCACCTGGTCGACGGGGCGGGTCCCGAGGCGGTGGTCGAGGCGCTGACGCTGCTGGAGAGCCAGCGCCACGCGCTGCTGATGTACACGTCGTGCGGCTGGTTCTTCAACGACCTGGCCGGGATCGAGACCGTGCAGATCATGCGCTACGCCGCCCGCTGCCTCGACCTGCTGGCCGAGCTGGGCGAGGACCCACCCACCGCCGCCGTGCTGGCCGAGCTGGCCCGCGCCCGCAGCAACGACCCCGACGAGGGCGACGGCCGGGCGGTGTGGGCCCGCCACGTCGACACCAGCCGGGTCGACCCCGGACGGGTGGCGGCCCACCTGGCGCTGGTCGACCTGCTGGCCCGGGACACCGCCGGCGAGCACATCGGCGGGTTCACGGTCGAGCGCGAGGTCCACGAGGCCGTGCACCGGGGCGGGGTGGCCGTCGGGGCCGGGCTGGTGGCGCTGACCCACCGGCGCACCCGGCGCACGACCCGCTGGGCCTACGCCGCCGTCCACCTTGGCGGCCTCGAGGTGTTCGGCGCCGTGCGCCCGGCCGCCGACGACCCGGCCGACGACGCAGCCGCCGTCGCCGAGGTCGTGCGGGCGACCCGGCGGGGCGCGCGGGTCACGGCCCTGCTGCGCCTGGTGGTCGACCGCTTCGGCCCCCGGGAGTTCGGCCTGGAGAGCGCGCTCCCCGGGGCAGGCGAGGATCTGCTGCGGGCCACGGCCGACGGCCTGGCCGACCGGTTCGTGGCCGCCTACGACCGCCTGCGGTCCGACCACCATGACACGCTCGCCGCCCTGGCCGTGGCCGGCACCCCGCTGGCCCCCGAGCTGCGGGGACCCGTCGAGGCCGTCCTCGCCCGCCGCCTGGAGGCGGCGCTGGCCGCCACCGGCGCCTCGACCGACCCGGCCGCGTACCGCGCTGCCCGGGCCCTGGCCCGCGAGGCCCGGGAGGAGGGCGTGACCCTGGCGTCGCCCCGCGCCGCCAAGGTCCTGGAACGAGCGGTCACCCGGGCCGTCTCCGCCGCCGCCGACGACCCCACCCCCGCCGCGGTCGACGCCGCCACCGGCATGGTGGCCCTCGCCCGCGAGCTGGCCCTCGACCTCGACCTCGACGTCGCCCAGGAGCGCGTCTACGCCGCCCTCCGAGCCCACGACGCCACGGCCCCCGACAACCCAGCGACCGACGACGGCGTCCGCCGCCGCCTCGCACCCCTGGCCCGCCGCCTCGGGCTGGCCTGAGAACCGCTGTCAGCTGGTTCCCAGCAACCGTGGATAGCCTCGACCGCCGTGGCCACCGACGTCCAGACCTGCTATCGCCACCAGGACCGCCGGGCCGGCGTGCGCTGCCAGCGCTGCGACCGGCCCATCTGCCCCGCGTGCATGCATCAGGCCTCCGTCGGCTTCCACTGCCCCGAGTGCGCCAAGAGCGGCCGGCAGAAGGTGCTGCGGGCCCAGTCCCTCCTCACCCGGCCCTACGTCACCATGGCCCTGGTGGCCATCAACGTCGCCGTGTTCGTCGCCAACGCCGTCTCCTCGGGCAGCGTCGGCAGCAACCTGGGTGAGTTGGGGCAGAGGGGGGCCCTCTACGGCCCCGCCGTGGCCGCCGGCGACTGGTGGCGACCGATCACGGCCGGGTTCCTCCACGCCGGGCTCATCCACATCGGGTTCAACATGTTCCTGCTCTGGCAGCTGGGCATGCTGCTCGAGCCCGCCATCAAGCACGTGGCCTTCGCCTCGCTCTACGTGCTGTCGCTGCTGGGCGGCTCGTTCCTGGTGCTCGTGCTCGACCCGCGGGCGGTCACCGTGGGCGCCTCGGGGGCCGTGTTCGGCCTGATGGGGGCCGCGTTCATCGCCATGCGGTCCCGGGGCATCGACCCGTTCGCGACCGGCATCGGACCACTGATCGTGATCAACCTGGTCCTGACCGTGGCCATCCCCGGCATCTCCATCGGCGGCCACCTGGGCGGGCTGGCCGCGGGGGTGGTGGGCGGCTGGATCATCTGGGTGTGGGGTCCCCGCCTGGGACCCAGGTCGCCGGTGCCGGTGATCACCTGCCTGGCGCTGGCCGGCGCGCTGTTCGCCGGCTGCCTCGCCGTGGCCTGACCCGCGCGCCCGCGCGTCAGCCGGCGAAGGTCCAGCGGGTGGGCGAGCCGGAGAAGTCGTCCTGGCGCAGGCCGATGGCCTTGGCGGGCGGGACCCGCCACACGCCGTTGACCGCCGGGTCGTAGAACTCGACGCCGTAGCTGGTGCCGTACTTGGCGTCGACCGCGTCGGCGAAGGCCCGCAGCTCCCCGGAGTCGGCCACCCGGCCGGCCACGCCCTCGACCACCACCGGGTCGTGGGCGTCGTCGGTGGTGACCGTGCAGCGGGGATCGGCAGCGAGGTTGCGGGCCTTGCGCGACCGCAGCCCGCTGCTGAACCACACCGCCCCGTCCCGCCACAGCCCCCACACCGGCATGACGTGGGGCCGGCCGCCGTCGCCGACGGTCGCCAGCCAGTAGTCGTGGGCGGCGGCCAACCGCTGCTCGGCCCACGACCACGGCAGCAGCCCACCGCCCTCGTCGGGCCCGGCGGTGCCGTAGCCCGGCATGTGCGGTCGCCCGACCCGCGCCGGCCCGTCAGCCACGGCCGTCGTGCCCGGCCACCCGGGCGGCGAAGCGCCGCAGGTTCCCCCGCCACACGGCCCGCAGCACCGGGCTGGCCACCGTCGCCCCCAGCGGACCGCCGAGCCACCACGGGAACCGCAGGTCCTCGTCCCACGTCAGCCGCGTGCGGCCCCGGCGGGCGCGCCGCAGGCGGAAGCGGCCGGTGCCGGTGATCAGCCCCCGGTGGCGGACGCCCATGGACCGCCGCTCGCGCCACTCGGTGACCTCCATGACGTCGCGGGTGCGCAGCGGCCCGACCCGGGTCTCGCACTCGAACGTGGTGCCCACCCCCGACCGCCGCTCGCCGAGGAAGCGGATGGCGGCGGCGTCGGCCATCCACGACACGTGGTCGGCGATGTCGGCCAGCCGCCCCCACACCGCGCGGGGCGGGGCGTCGATGGTGGTCTGGACGCGGATCCGGGGCACGGCGCCAGCATGCCACCGGCCCGTCCGGTCACCGCGGCGGCAGGGTGGCCAGCACCTGGGGGATCAGCCAGGCGGCGACCCGGGCGGACGCGGCGAACGAGAAGTGGACGCCGTCGCGGTTCGCGGGGTCGAACGACTGGTCGGGCCAGGTGTCGAGCCAGCCGGCCAGGTCGATGCGGGTCACGCCCGGGTGGTCGGCCAGCGCCGCGGCCGACAGCGCGTTGAGCCGGTCGACCCGGGCCGGGTCGTTGATGGCGATCGTGTCCCACGTGCGGGTGGGATCGCCGGGATCGCGGGCGCGGATGTGAGGAAAGGTCAGCCACAGCACCGGCACGCCCTGGTCCTCGAACGTGGTGGCCAGCCGGTCGATCCGCCGGGACAGCCAGCGGTCGTAGGTGGCGTCGCCGAGGTCGTGCCACCGGCCGTCGAGCCGGCGGCCGCCGAGATCGGCCAGGCCCATGACGAGCACGATCACGTCGGGGTGCATCCGGTCCAGCGTGGCCGTCAGGTCGCGGTGCCAGCTGGTGCAGTCGGCCCAGGTGTCGTACTCGTTGACGCCGCGCACGAGACCCGGCCCGCCGATGGGGCAGCCGAAGGCGATGTGGGTGTCGACGGCCAGCTGGCGCTCGGCCCCCTGCTCGTTCCAGGCGTCGAACCCGGCCAGCATCGAGTAGGCGACCGAGTCGCCGGCCAGCAGCACGGTGTCGGTGGCGGGCCGGGCCGCGGGCGTCACGGCGCCGATGCGCCGGGCGTCGGGCACCGGCCCCAGGCCGGCCAGCGGGTTCGCGGCCTGCGCCGGCGGGGTGCCGGGCGGGACGGCGCTGACCACGACGACGACCGCCAGGGCGCCGGTGGCCAGCACCAGCGCCAGCCGCGGTCGGGGCATGGGCAGCCGGAACCGGAACGGCGCCTCGACCACCAGGTACGACACCGTGGCCAGCCCGAGCGTCGCCGCCAGCCGGGCCAGGAACAGCTGGTGGCCCTGGAGGCCGGCGCGGGGCCCGGCGATAAGCAGGAACAGCGGCCAGTGGAACAGGTAGGCGCCGTAGCTGACCTTGCCGACCGCCCGCAGGGGGGCGATGCCGAGCGTCCGGTCGAACCAGCCGGCGCCGGCCACGGCGGCGACCACGGCGGCCGTGCACGCGGCGTTGAGCGCCGTCACCCCGCCGAACAGGCGGGCGTCGCCCATGCGCACCGAGTGCCAGAGCCACGCCATCCCGGCCAGTCCGGCCAGCCCGGCGGCGCTGGCGGCGGCCCGGGCGCCGGTCGTGCGCAGCGCCCGGCGCACCCGGGGGGAGGCCAGCACGAACGCCAGCGTGACGCCCACCAGCAGCTCGCCGGCCCGGGTGTGGGTGCCGTAGTAGGTGGCCCCGTCGTTGCCGGACCGCCGGGCCGACCAGCAGGCGACGGCGAACGACAGGCCGGCCGCCGCCCCGAACACGACGGCGCCCTGGCGGCGCCGGCCCCGGGCGGCGGCCATCACCCCGGCGAACACCAGCGGGAACAGCAGGTAGAACTGCTCCTCGATGGCCAGCGACCACAAGTGGACCAGCGGCGACGGGTCGCTGAACATGGCGCCGTAGTCGTGGCCGGTGGTCGCCAGCCGCCAGTTGGTCACGTAGCCCAGCGCGGCCAGCAGGTCGCCCCGGAGCCGGGGTCCGGCGCCGATGCCCCAGCGCCACTGGACGACGACCACGCCGGCGAGGGTGAGGAAGGCGGCGGGCAGGAGGCGCCGGGCCCGGCGCTCCCAGAACCGGGCCCAGGACAGCCGGCCGGTGCGGTCCCACTCGGCGAGCGCCAGCGTGGCGATGAGGAAGCCCGACAGGGTGAAGAACGACGACACGCCGAGGTAGCCGCCCCGGGCGTCGCGGTACCCGTGGTGGAAGGCCATGACCGCCAGCAGCGCCAGCGCCCGCAGCCCGTCGAACCCGGGCCGGTAGTCGAGCGAGCGGCCGGCGCGCCGGTCCCGACGGGCGCGCCGCCGCGGCTCGCCCGCGGCCTCGGGCTCGGACCCGGACCCGGGGGCGCGCCCGGCCGGCTCGACCGAGGCGACGCCCAGCGTCGCCG
This sequence comes from Acidimicrobiales bacterium, assembly GCA_036506715.1. Lineage (GTDB taxonomy): Bacteria > Actinomycetota > Acidimicrobiia > Acidimicrobiales > VFJN01 > ZC4RG19. Next base: position 567 of record DASXRH010000148.1, on the reverse strand, counting down.
CCGATGTACCCCCCACGTCTCCCTCCCCGGCGCACCCGTCCCCCCGGGTGCACGCTGAGGGATGTTACCAATTGGTAGCGATGCTTGCAGTGTGACCTGCAACCGTGGCGCTAGCTTGTGGAGCCCGTCCCCCCGGCCAGGTCGAGCAGCTGGGGCACCAGCCAGGCGGCGGCCTGGTCGGCCCCCGCCTCGGTGAGGTCGCGGCCGTCGGCCCGGTGGTCGGTGCCGAACTCGCCGCCCCGGGGGAGCTGTTGGGCCCAGGCGTCGAGGTCGATCAGCGTCACGTCCCTGCGGTCGCGGGCCACCGACCGGATGATCTCGTTCAGCCGGTCGACCCGGGCCGGGTCGTTGGCGGCCACCTCGGTCCAGTCGGCCCCCTGGCCGGCCGGCGCCAGCCGCACGTGCAGCGCCGTCGTCCACACCACCTGCCGGCCGTGCTCGGAGATCGTGTCGGCCAGGTCCGACAGCCGCTGCCGCAGCCAGCTGTCGTAGACCGGGTCGCCCAGGTGGCGCCACGTGCGGTCGAGGCGGCGGTCGCCCAGGTCGCCGACGCCGGGGACCACCACC
>DASXRH010000147.1:0-5100 GCA_036506715.1 Acidimicrobiales bacterium | reverse complement strand
CACGGTTGGGGAACGACACCGGCGGGTTGGTGGCGATGATCCACAGCCCCTTGATGCGGCCCCCCATCACCGCGTTCACGATGTCGGGGTAGGCCCGGCCCCGGGCCGCCGGCAGCCGGGACTCGTCGATGCGCCACAGCGCGGCCAGCTCGGCCCGGTGGGCGGGATCGTCGTAGGCCCGGTAGCCGGGCATCGAGGCGGTGAACCCGGTCTCGCGGGTGCCCATCGCGTTGCACTGCCCGGTGATCGAGAACGGCGCCGACCCCGGACGGCCGATGTGCCCGGTGAGCAGGCAGACGGTGTTGATGAGGGTGACCGTGTGGGTGCCCTGGACCGAATGGTTGACCCCCATCGTCCAGGCGATCGTGCACCGCTCGGCCCCGGCGATGCGGCGGGCCAGGTCGCGGACGGCGGCCTCGTCGAGACCGCTCTCGGCGGCGGCCCGGGCGACCGACCAGCCGGCCAGGTGGGCGACCAGGTCGTCGAGGCCCTCGATCCGGTCCCGCGCCGCCGCCAGGTCGACCAGCCCCTCCTCGATCAGCGTGACCAGCACGCCGTTGAGCAGGGCCACGTCGCCCCGGGCCCGCACCGGCAGGTGGATGTCGGCCACCATGGCCGTCTTGGTGACCCGGGGGTCGACGGCGATCACCGTCCCCGGCCCGCCGGGCCCGACCACCCGGGGCATGAGCAGCGGGTGGTTGTCGGCCAGGTTGGCGCCCCACAGCACCAGCACGTCGGCCAGCGCCAGGTCCTCGTAGCAGCCGGGCGGGCCGTCGGTGCCGAAGCTGAGCTTGTAGCCCGACACCGCAGACGCCATGCACAGCGTGGTGTTGCCGTCGTAGTGGGCCAGGCCCATCCCCAGCCGGACCAGCTTGCCCAGCGCGTAGAACTCCTCGGTCACCAGCTGGCCGGTGGACAGCACGGCCACCGACTCGGGCCCGTGCCGGTCGAGCAGCTCCCGGAACCCGCCGGCCACCCGGTCGAGGGCCGCATCCCACGACGCCGGCCGGCCGTCCACCCGGGGCACGGTGAGACGCCCGGGGGCGGCCAGCGTCTGGTGCTCGGACAGGCCCTTGGGGCACAGGCGGCCCCGGTTGACGGGGTGGTCGGGGTCGCCCTCGACGGCCACCGCCCGGCCGGCCCGCACGCCGATGCGCATGCCGCAGCCGACCGAGCAGTAGCCGCAGGTGGTGCGCACCCAGCGGTCGACGGCCCGGCTCGCGCTGACCGGGCCCCGGCCCGGCTCGTCGACGTAGGTGTAGCGGTCGCCCCCGTGGTCGGCGCCCAGCCACCGGCCCACCGTGGCGATCCCGCCCGCCAGCCGGCCCCTCACCGGTGGCCCCCGGCCGCGCCCTGCCAGAACGACCCCGGCATGTTGAGGGGCACGACGGTGACGAAGAACAGCCACCGGCCGACCACCTCCCCCACCGCCAGAGCCACGACCACCGCGGCGGCGGGCCAGCCGGCCAGCGCGCCGGCGATGCCGGCGCCGGTGGCCGCCAGCCGCAGGGCCGTCCACGGCCGGAACCAGCGCAGCTCGAGCCGCACCGCCCCCCGCCAGGGCCGCCCGGGGCCCCGGGCCAGCCGCACCCAGTTCAGGGCGGTGGCCGCCACCGCCAGCGCCCCGCCCAGCGCGCCCCACCGCGGGTGGCCGGTGAGGGCCGGTCCGAGGGCCAGGGCGGTGGCCAGGAAGCGGACCACGGTCAGCCGCGAGTTCCACGCGGGCCGGCCCGGCACCACGTAGATCATCGACGAGGCCACCACGCCGGCCAGCCCGGCCAGCGCCGCCACCGGGGCCAGCGGCGGCACCGCGGCGGCGCCCGCGGCCAGCGCCGCGTACAGCGACAGCAGCGCCACCTCCCGGCTGAGCCAGGAGCTGCGCAGGTTGCGCAGGGCCTTGGCGGCGGCGATCGGCCGGCCCAGGTGAGCCAGCGCGCCGACCAGCCCGGCACCCGCCACCCCCGCCGCCAGCAGCCGCTCGCCGGCCCCGGCGGCGGTGGCGCTCACGCCCAGCGCCACCTGGCTGACCAGCGTCAGCCACACCAGCGGCCAGTGCGGGCGCTCGGGCCGCAGGTTCCAGTCGCCGGCCGAGAACGTGGCGACCGTGACGTCCGGGGGCAGGGTGATCCGGGTGGTCGAGACGGTGAGGCCGGCGTCGGGCAGCCCGGGGGCGTCGGCGGTGCGGTGGTCGGCCCGCCACTCGTCCGCCCGCACCTTCTCGACCGTGATGGCCCGGGTGGGGCAGGCGTCGACGCAGGCCGGGGCGTGGCCGGCCTCCAGGCGGGGCTGGCACAGGTCGCACTTGGTGACGATCCGGCGGTCGGGCTGGAACGCCGGCACCGAGTAGGGACAGGTCCAGGTGCAGTACTGGCAGCCGATGCAGTCGTCGGCGTGGTGGGCCACGATGCCGTTGTCGAGCTTGACGTAGGCCCCGGTCGGGCAGCCCTGGAGGCAGGCCGGCTCGAGGCAGTGGTTGCACGACATGGACAGGTGGAAGCGCCGGGTGTCGGGGTGGTCGCCGCCCTCGATCTCGCCCACCCGCCGCCACACGGTGCCGGCCGGCAGGCCGTTCTGCTCGGCGCAGGCCACCTCGCACGAGTGGCAGCCGATGCACGCCCCCATGTCGAAGCCGAACCGGTAGTGCTCGCCGGCGTCGAGGGCCAGCAGCTCGGGACCCGGGGGCGCGGCGGCCGCGGCCCCGGGCCCGGGACGGCGGGTGAGCGCGACGGCGACCTCCATCAGCCGGTCACACCCCCGCCAGCCGCCGGGGCGAGGGCCGCAGGTAGACGGCCCACGTCACGGCCACGCACGCCGCGTAGAAGGCGATGAAGGCCGCGTAGGCGGCGTCGGCGGTGCCGTTGGACAGGAACGACTGGCGCAGCGCCAGGTTCACGAACACGCCGCCGAACGCCCCCACCGAGCCGGCGATGCCGATCAGCGCCCGGGACAGGCGGCGGGCGTTGCGGGCCTCGGTATCCATGTCGGCCCCGGCGGCCACGTGGCGGGCCGCCTTGGCGGTGAAGATGGCGGGGATCATCTTGTAGGTCGACCCGTTGCCCAGCCCCGACAGTGCGAACAGGGTGATGAAGCCGGCGATGAACAGCGCCAACGAGTCGGCCTGCGACGCCGCCAGCACCACGGCGGCCCCGAGGGCCATGGCGGCGAACGTGAGGATCGTCACCCGCGCCCCGCCGAACCGGTCGGCGAGCCGGCCCCCGAACGGTCGGATCAGCGAGCCCACCAGCGGGCCGAGGAACGTGAGCGAGGCCGCCTTGACCGGCGTGTCGAACGTGTCGGCGAACTGCACGAGCAGCACCTGGCCGAACGCGAAGCTGAACCCGATGAACGAGCCGAAGGTGCCGATGTAGAGGAACGACATCACCGCCGTGTGCGGGTCGCGGGCCACGTCGCGCATGGCCCGCTTCTCGTTGGTGGCGTGGGTGAGGTTGTCCATGAACAGCACCGCGCCCAGGGCGGCCACCACCACCAGCGGGATGTAGACGCCGAGCATCACCCGGGGGTGGCCCTTGCCGGCGGTGGCCAGCACCGCCAGGCCCACCAGCTGGACGGCGGCCACGCCGAGGTTGCCGCCGCCGGCGTTGAGGCCGAGCGCCCAGCCCTTCAGCCGCTCGGGGTAGAACGACTCGATGTTCGCCATCGACGACGAGAAGTTGCCGCCGCCGACGCCGGCCACGCACGCGGCGATCAGCACGGCGTCGAACGACACCCCCGGGTGGAGCACCAGCCCGGCGGCCACGCACGGGATCAGCAGCAGCAGCGACGAGGCGATCGTCCAGTTGCGGCCCCCGAACTTGGCCACCGCGAACGTGTAGGGCAGCCGCAGGAAGGCCCCGAGGGCGGTGGGGGCGGTGGTGAGCAGGAACTTCTGCGCCGGCGTGAACCCGTAGTCGTCGCCCAGGAACAGCACGAAGACCGACCACAGGCTCCACACCGCGAAGCCGACGTGCTCGGACAGGATCGAGAAGGCGAGGTTGCGGGCGGCGACCCGCTTGCCCCCGGCCTCCCAGAAGCCGGGATCGTTCGGCCGCCAGTCGTCGATCCAATGGGCCCGGGCCGGGGCGGCCGGTGGGGCGGTGGACGTTGTGGTCTCGGGCGGGGCGGTCAGGGGTGCGGTCACGGTGCCTCCAGCAGTGGTCGGACGGGTGGGCGGGTCAGCGGGCGAGCACGGGGGCGTCGGCCGGCTCGGGCCCCGGGGCCCAGCGCTCGGCCAGGGCGGCCTGGATCTGCCGGGAGAAGGCCTCGGGGGTGAAGCGGCGCACGGTCCGGCCCAGCGACTCGCCGGGGTGGCGCAGCGCCTCCCAGGTGCCGACGATGGCGGTCACCGCCGCGTCGACGTCGGCGTCGGCCACCCGACCCACCACCGTGCCGATCTCGTGGTCGTCGAGGTCGGCGCCCAGGTAGACCTGGTAGCCGTCGCCGGTGCGGCCGTCGACCCGCACCTTCGACCCGGCCAGGCCGATGTCGCCGATCTGGTGCTGGGCGCACGAGTTGGGGCAGCCCGACACGAACACCCGCAACGCCGAGTTGCGGCGCAGCGCCGGGTTGGCGGCCAGGCCCCGGGCGGCGCCGGGCGAGTCGGTGATGCCGAGAGCACACACCGAGGCGCCGGTGCAGGCCCGGATCTGGGCGGTCTGGCCCTCGCCCAGCAGGTGGACCCCCCGCTCGGCCAGCGCCGACCGGATGGGTGCCACGCCGGCCAGGGCCACGTTGCGGAAGGCGATGTTCTGGTCGCGGGTGAAGGTCAGGTGGCCGTCGGCATAGCGGTCGGCCAGGCCGCAGCACAGGTCGAGCTCGGAGGCGCAGGTGTCGCCGAGGGGCAGATCGATCGTGACCGACGCCAGCCCGGGTGTGCGCTGGGGGCGGACCCCGGCGCTCCATCCGCCGGGCGGGACGTGGCCGAGGACCGCCAGCCGGTCGGGCTCGCCGAGCACCGCCACCTCGGCCGGGGGCGGGCCCGGGCGGGCCCGGGCGGCGTCGAAGGCGGTCTGCCAGGCGGCCCGGAACCCGTCGGGCCCGAGGTCGGCGACCACGAACTTCATGCGCCCCTTGGCGGGCTCGTCGATGTGGCCGTGGGCCACG
>DASXRH010000146.1:0-3382 GCA_036506715.1 Acidimicrobiales bacterium | reverse complement strand
CAGGTGGTGGGTGGTGGGCCGCAGGTACTGGCCGATGGTCACGATGTCGACACCGACGGCCCGCAGGTCGGCCAGGGCCGACACCACCTCGTCGTCGGTCTCGCCCATGCCCACGATGAGGCCCGACTTGGTGACCAGGCTGGCCTCCTTGGCCCGGGCCAGCACCGCCAGGCTGCGGGCGTAGCCGGCCGACGGGCGCACGGCCCGCTGGAGGCGGGCCACCGTCTCGAGGTTGTGGTTGAGGACGTCGGGCCGGGCCTCGAAGATCGTGGCCAGCGCCGCCTCGTCGCCCTTGCAGTCGGGGATCAGCACCTCGACCTGCACGCCCGGCGTGCGCCGGCGGATGGCGGCCACGGTGGCGGCGAACCCGCCGGCGCCGCCGTCGTCGAGGTCGTCGCGGGCCACGGCGGTGACCACGGCGAAGCCGAGGCCCATGCGCTCGACCGCCTCGGCCACCCGCGCGGGCTCGCCGGGGTCGAGGGGCTCGGGGTGGCGGGTGTCGACCAGGCAGAAGCCGCAGGCCCGGGTGCACCGCTCGCCGTTGATCATGAAGGTGGCGGTGCCGTCGGCCCAGCACTCGAAGATGTTGGGGCAGCCGGCCTCCTCGCACACCGTGACCAGGCCCAGGTCGCGCATGGTGTGCTTGAGCCGCAGGTAGCCGGGGGCGGTCCGGAACGACGACCGCAGCCAGTCGGGCTTGCGGGTGGCGATCTGCAGGCCCCCACCGGGGGCCACGCCCGCCTCGGCCAGCCGGCCCCGCAGCCGCACGGGCACCCCGTCGGCCGGCGCCGGGGCGGGCGCCGACACCGTGCGCCCGGTGACCGAGACCACCTCGCCCGGGCCCTCGCCCCGGCTGAAGGCCGACAGGTCCTCGGGCCGGTGGCGCCAGACCACGTCGCGGCGGTCGACGCCGCCGCCGCCCCACAGGGCGGCGGCCCGGGCGGCCACGGCGTCGGTCACCTCCCGCAGTGACACGTCGATGCCCTCGTCGGCCAGGGAGGTCACCCGCTTGTCGGGGATGCCGCAGGGCACGATGTAGCCCCAGTAGCGCATGTCGGGCGCCACGTTGAGGGCGAAGCCGTGCATCGACCGGCCCCGCACCAGGCGCACGCCGATGGCGGCGATCTTCCGGGGGTCGTCGCCCGCGGGGTCGACCCACACGCCCGGGTACTCGCGCAGCCGGCCCACGTCGGGCAGACCGAGGTCGGCCAGGGCGTCGATGAGCAGCTGCTCGACCGAGCGGACGTAGGCCACCGTGTCGGCCATGCCGTGGCGGCCGCTGCCCCGCTTGGCCGGCAGGGACACGATCGGGTAGCCGACAAGCTGGCCGGGCCCGTGGTAGGTGACGTCGCCGCCCCGGTCGGTGCGGACCAGGTCGGCGCCCACCTCGGCCGGCGGGACCAGCACGTGGCGCAGGTCGGCCCGCACCCCCAGCGTGTACACGTGGGGGTGCTCGAGCAGCAGCAGGTGGTCGTCGGCCGACCGCTCGTGGAGGCCCCGCTGCAGCGCCCAGGCCTCGCGGTAGGGCACCCGGCCCAGCCAGCGCACGCGCAGGGTCATGTCAGGCCAGCTCGGCTGCCCAGTCGCGGGTCTCGACGACCTCCTTGACCTGGCGCAGGAACGACGACGCATAGGCGCCATCGAAGGCCCGGTGGTCCCAGGTGAGCGTGATGTTGCCCACCGAGTGGATGGCGATGCCCTCGCTGCCGTCGGGCAGGTCGACCACCACCGGCCGGCGCTTGACCCCGTCGGTGGAGATGATGGCCACCTGGGGCTGGTTGATGATCGGCAGCGTCATGGTGGTGCCGAACGGCCCGGGGTTGGTGATGGTGAAGGTGCCACCGGCGATGTCGTCGGGGCCCAGCTGCTTGGAGCGGGCCCGGCGGGCCAGGTCGCTGACCTCGCGGGCCAAGGCCCGGAGCCGCTTGCCGTCGGCGTCGTGGATGACCGGCACCATCAGGCCCTTGAAGTCGAGGTCGACCGCGATGCCGAGGTTGACGTAGTTGTGCACCACCAGCTCGTTCTCGCCGAAGCTGGCGTTGACCTCGGGGTACTCGCGGATGGCGTCGACCACGGCCCGGCTGACGAAGGGCAGGTAGGTGAGGCCGAAGCCCTCACCGGCCCTGAAGGCGTCCTTCTCGGCCGCCCGCACCCGCTCGACGTTCTCGAAGTCGACCTCGATCGACGCGTAGACGTGGGCCGAGGTCTGCTTGGACCGGGTCATGTGCTCGGCGGTGCGCCGGCGGATGTTGGTGTGGGGGACGGCGGTGTCGCGCTCGCCCGGCCGGGCGACCGGCTGGGCGGCCACGGCGGGCGCGGCGGGCGCGGGCGCCGGCGCCTGCGGCCGGGCCGGGGCCTGCGGCTGGGCCGGAGGGGCGGCCGGGGCGGCGGCGCCCTGGTCGATCGCGGCCAGCACGTCGTTGCGGGTGATGCGCCCGCCGGGGCCGGTCCCCTGGATGGCGGCCGGGTCGAGCTGGTTCTCGGCGATGAGCCGGCGGACCACCGGCGACAGCAGGCGGCCGTTGGACGCCGGCTCGCCGGCGGCGGGCGCCGGTGCGGGCGGGGCCTGCTGAGGGGCGGGCGCGGGCGCGGGCGGGGCCTGCTGGGCGGCGGGCGCGGGTGCAGGCGGGGCCTCTTGGGCGGCGGGCGCCGGTGCGGGCGGGGCCTGCTGGGGGGCGGGCTCGCCGCCACCCTGGTCGGCCGGTGCTGCGGCGGCGGGCGCCTCGGCCTCGGCCGGCGCCTCGGGCGCGGGGGCCTCGGCAGCGGCCGGTGCCTCCTCGGCCGGGGCCTCGGCCTGGCCGCCACCCGCGGCGGCGTCGCCCACCCGGGCCAGGACGACGCCCACGTCGACCGTGTCGCCCTCCTGCACCAGGATCTCGGACAGCACCCCGGCCACCGGCGAGGGCACCTCGGAGTCGACCTTGTCGGTCGACACCTCGAACAGGGGCTCGTCCTCGGCCACCTGGTCGCCGACGTTCTTGAACCACTTGGTGATGGTGCCCTCGGTGACGGTCTCGCCGAGCTGGGGCATCTGGATGTCGGCCATCAGTGCAGCCTCCGACCGGTCATGTCCTGGATCGTGTCGCCGAACAGCTCCGACAGGGTCGGGTGCGGCTGGATGAATGCGGCCACCTCGTCGACCGTGGCCTCCCAGTTGACGGCCAGGTAGCCCTGGCCCAGCTGCTCGGTGACCCACGGGCCGACCATGTGCACGCCGAGGATGGTGCCGGCGGTGCCGTCGGGGTTCTTCTCGGCGATGACCTTCACCAGGCCCTCCTGGTCGCCGATGATCTTGGCCCGGCTGTTGGCGCTGTAGCGGTGCTTGGCCGCCACCACGTCGTAGCCGGCCTCCTTGGCGGCGTCCTCGGCGTAGCCGGCGAAG
>DASXRH010000145.1:0-5510 GCA_036506715.1 Acidimicrobiales bacterium | reverse complement strand
CCGCGTCGGGGCCCTGGCGCTGCGCCGGATCGGGCCGCTGGCCCGGCTGGTCGACCGGGCCCGGGCCGACCTCCGCGTCCTGGGCCGCCGGCCCGAGGGCTACGCGGGCGAGACCGTCGTCTACGGGCTGTTCGGCTTCATGCTCGGGCCGTGGCTGGGCGGGGTGATGTGGCTGGCCGGGGCGCCGTTCCCCGCCGCGATCGCCGGCCTGGTGTCGCTGGTGGCGGCCACCACCGGGGCTGTCATGCCGTGGGCGACGCTGCGGGACCGGGCCCGGGCCCGGCGGGCCGGCTTCCTCCACGCGCTCATCGCCTACTGCCACGTGACCGCCATGGCGCTGGCCGCCGGCCGGGGCGTCGAGCAGGCGCTGACCACGGCCGCCAGCTCGGGCGAGGGCTGGGCCTTCACCGAGCTGCGGGCCGCCCTGCACGCCGGCTACGTCCGGGGCGAGACCCCGTGGGAGTCCCTCGGCCGCCTCGGCGACGAGCTGGCCATCCCCGACCTCTCCCAGCTGGCCTCGACCATCGCCATGGCCGGCGAGGACGGCGCGGCCGTGCGGGAGACGATCTCGACCAAGGCCCGCACCATCAGCGACCGCATCGGCGCCGACGCCGAGCAGACCGCCCAGCGGGCCACCGCCCAGATGGGCCTGCCGGCCGTGGCCCTGGCCGCCGGCTTCCTCGTGTTCCTCATGTACCCCGCAGTGTCCGCACTGCTGTCCGCGTTCTGACCGATCCGACAGACCATCCGTTCCGACTGACCCACCGCCGAGAGGACCGCCCGATGACCCGCCTCGTGCTCGTCATGACCACCCTCCACACCCTGGTCGACCGCCTGAGCGACGCTCGCCGCGACGACCGGGGGGAGATCAACTCGAACGTCGCCTGGGCCGGCCTCATGCTGGTCGTGGCCGTGACCGTCGGAGGGATCATCCTCGCCGCCGCCCAGGGCGCCGCGTCCCGGTTCAACTTCGGGTTCTGACCTCATGCGCCGGGGTGCCGCGCTGCGGGTGCAGCGGGACGACCGCGGGGACGTGGCCGCCAACACGGCGGTCTTCGGCGCGGTCATCCTGCTGCTGTTCGTGTCGCTGCAGTTCGGCCTGTGGTTCTACGGCCGCGAGGTGGCGGCCGCCGCCGCCCAGCACGCCATCGACGCCGCCCGGGTCGAGGAGGGCTCGGCCGGGTCGGGCGAGGCCACGGCCCGCCAGTACCTCGCCCAGGTGGGCGGCCTGCGGGAGGCCACCGTGTCGGTGAACCGGGGGGACGAGTCCGTCACCGCCCGGGTCCACGCCCACCCGGTGGCGATCGTCGGGTTCCTCGACCCGCCCATCGACGTCACCATCACGGCCCCGGTCGAGCGGGTGGTCGGATGAGGCGGTGCCGGGGCGACCGCGGCAACGGGGCCCTCGACCTCACGGTCATGGGCATGTGCTTCTTCGTGCCCGTGGTGCTGCTGCTCGTGTTCGCCGGCCGGGTGAACGCCGGCCACGCCGCGGTCGAGTCGGCCGCCCGCCACGCCGCCCGCACCATCAGCATCGCCCGCGACCCGGCGGCCGCCGAGTCGGTGGCCCGGGGCGAGTCGGCCACCACCGTCCGGGAGGGGTCGGCCATGTGCCGGTCGATGGACTTCCGGGCCCGGATCGGCAGCGGCCAGGTCGAGGTCACCGTGTCGTGCGCCGTCGACCTGTCCGAGATCGCCCTGCTGCCGGTGCCCGGCTCCCGGACGGCCAGCGCCACGGCGGTCGAGGTCATCGACCGCCACCGCGAGACCGTGGGGGCGGGGGGATGAGCCGCCCCGACTGCGGGTACGTCACGCTGTTCACCGCCGGGGTCGCCCTCGGAGTGGTGTCGGTGGTGGGGCTGGTGCTCGACGGCGGCCGGGCGCTCCGGGCCCAGAGCGACTCCTTCGGCGCGGCGGCCGCCGCCGCCCGGGCCGGCGCCCAGGAGCTGGACCCGGTGGCGTCGGTCAACGGCGAGGTCCGCCTCGACGACGACGCCGCGGTGGCCGCCGCCCGTGGGTTCCTGGCCGCCCGCGGCCTGTCCGGGACCGTGCGGGTGACCGACACCCGGGTGACCGTGACCGTGACCCGCGACGTCGACTTCGCCGTGCTGCCCGGCAGCGCCCGGCTCGACGCCACCGCCACCAGCCGCGTGACCAGGGACAGGGAGCCGTCGTGACCGCCGCCCCGACCCGCCCGCACCCCCGCTCCCGCGTGGAGCCCCGGCCCCTCCGGTCGATGTCGGCCGGGCAGTGGCTCCGGGGCGCCGGCGCTGCGCTGGCACTGCTCGTGCTGCTGGTGGCCGTGCCGCTGGCATTGCTGCGGTGGGGCGAGTGGCCGATCACGGGCCTGCCCACCGGGCAGCAGATCCGGGACCTGCCGAGCTCGGTGGCGTCCGACGCGGCGCTCATCGGCGTGTTCACGGTGGCGCTGTGGTTGGTGTGGGCGCTGTTCGCCGTGTGCGTCGGCGCCGAGGTGGTGGCCGAGGTCCGGGGCCGGGACGCGGGCCGGGTCCGGGTCGCCGGTCCGCTCCAGGGGGTGGCCGGGCGGCTGGTGGCCACGGTGGCCATGACCGCCGGATCGCTCGGTCCGTTGGCCGGCGCCGCCGCCGGGGCCCCGCCGGTGCGCCCGAGGGCGGAGGTGACGTCCCCGACCGCCGCCCACACGGCCGCACCACCGGGGGAGGACGGGACCGGGCCCGTGGTGGCCGCGTCCGGGGCGGTTGCGGCACCGGCCCCGGGCGCGGCCCCGGCGGCGGCGGGCCCGTCGGTGGCGGCGGTGGCCGCGACCCCGGTCGCGCCCGCCCCCGTCCCGGAGCCGGCTCCGGCGCTGCTCCCCGTGACGGTCACCGTGGGCCCGGGCGACTCGGCGTGGCGGCTGGCCGAGCACCACCTGGGCGACGGCGCCCGGTGGGGCGAGATCTGGGCGCTGAATCAGGGGCGGCCCCAGCCCGACGGGCAGTCGTGGAGCCGGCCCGAGCTGCTGCGCCCGGGCTGGGAGCTCACGCTCCCGGCCGTGGAGCTGACCCACCCCGCGGCTGCCGAGGCCGGCCCCACCGCCGCCGCCGACGCGGTGCCGGCCGGCGAGCAGATCGTGGTCGAGCCCGACGACAACCCCTGGAGCGTGGCCGAGACCCACCTCGGCGACGGCAAGCGATGGCGGGAGCTGTTCGCCCTCAACCGGGGGCGGACGCAGCCGGACGGTGGGGCGTGGGTCACGGAGGGCTTGATCCGGCCCGGGTGGATCCTCGCCCTGCCGGCCGGCACCCCCGGGCCGACCGACCCAGCCGCCTCCGCCCCCGCACCGGCCCCGGCCCCCGCCCTGGCCGCCACAGCCGCCCCGGCCCCGGCGGCGGAGGCGACCACGGCCGGCCCGATGCCGGCACCGACCACACCACCGGCCACCGATGCGCCACCGACCACCCAGGCCCGCCACGACCCCGATAGCGGCCTCGCTCCAACTGGCAACGGCTCCACCCCGGCCACACCACGCGCCGACGCCACGCCGCCCACGCCCGCCGGCGCCGCGGCGACGCCCGCCACCGCCGGCAGCCCCACCGGCAACGGCTCCACCCCGGCCAACCCGGCGGACGCGCCAGCCGCCGCCACACCGGTCACCGACACGGCACCCGACACCCACGCCCGCCACGACCCCGACACGGGCCTCGCCCCCACGGGCAACGGCTCCGCTCCCGTCGCGCCGCCCGCGGGCGCCCTGGCGACGCCCCCCGCCACCAGCAGCCCCACCGGGAACGGCGCGGCGCCGACCCCCACCACCGCCGCCACCGGGCCGGCGCCGGCGACCACCGCCGGGTCGGTCGACGGCGTCGAGCTGGTGGGCGCCGACGACGAGGCCGGCGGGCCGCTGGACGACGATCGGGACCTGGCGATCAAGCCGATCGTGTGGGTCGGGATCCCGGCGGTGCTGGCGGGCGGGGTGGCGCTCCGGCTCGACGCGCTGCGCCGGCGGCGGATGCGAAAGCGCCCCCGGCTGGCGGCGCCGGCCACCGTGCCGGCCGAGCTGCAGCCCACCGAGCGCACGTGGCGGGCCATCGCCGACCGGGAGTCGGCCGAGTGGGTCGACACCACCCTGCGCTACCTGACCTGGGCCGTTCGCTCCACAGCGTCGCCGATCGACGTGGTGGGGGTGCGCACCGGACCGGCGGGGCTGGCGCTGCTGCTGGACGGTCCGGCGCCGGCGGGGGCGCCCCGGTTCGCGGCCGACGCCACCGGCTGGGCGTGGACGCTGCAGTGCGACGACCTCGACGAGATCCGGGGCGTCGCCGCCGACGAGGCGCCCTACGCGCCCGGCCTGGTCACCCTGGGCACCAGCGACGACGGCAGCACCGTGCTGGTCGACCTCGAGCGCCTCGGCCTGCTCAGCGTCGAGGGCGACGCCACGGTCGTGCGGGACTGGCTGACCGGGCTGTCCCTCGACCTCGCCACCGCCCCGTGGGCCGGCGACGTCGACCTGCGGCTGGTGGGCGGCCTCACCGCCCTGGCCGCGCTCGACCAGGTGGGCGTGCTCGCCCCCGACGCCGTCCCCGCCGCCGTGGCCGGGGCGGTCGACGCCACCAACCGGGCGCTCGGCGATCACGCCACCACCCAGGCCGCCCGGTCCGGCGACGGGGGTGAGCCGTGGCCGCCGCTCACGATCATCGCCGCCGACGCCGGCCTCGATCCCGCCACCACCCGGGCCGCGGCGCCGGGCCGGGGGGCGGCGGTGGTGGCAGTCGGCCCGGTCCCGGGGGCCACCCACCGGCTGGTGGCCGGAGCCGACGGGTTCGCCACCCTCTACCCCTTCGGCCTGTCGGTGCGGCTCAGCGGGGGCGACCCCCGCACCGCCGGCGACACCGCCCGCCTGCTCACCGCGGCCGCGGCCCCGGCGCCGCCGCCGGTCCCGGCGCCCGGGGCGGCGGGGGCGCCGTTCGCCCCGCTGTTCGCGCCCGTGGCCTCCCCGCCGGCCGACGTGCCCGACGAGGTGCGGGTCAAGTACGCCTCGCTGATCCGCGGGGTGCTGGCCCCGGCCGAGATCGAGGTCGTCGTGCTGGGCCGGCCGATCGTGACCGGCTGGCAGGTCGACCCCCGCCAGCGGTCGGTCGAGATCGTCTGCTACCTGGCCGTCCACGACGGACCGGTCAGCGGCGACAAGCTGCGGGACTGCATCTTCCCGCCCGGGTTCAAGGCCACCTCGCTGCGCCAGGCGGTGTCCCGCACCCGCACCGCCCTCGGCCGGTCGGCGTCGGGCGACCCCCACATCCTGCCGGCGGTCAGGGACGGCAGCTACGAGCTGGGACCGGGCGTCCGCTCCGACGCCGGCCGCCTCCAGGCCCTCCTCACCGCCGCCCGCACCGCCCCGGAGGTCTGCGAGGTCGTCCTGTTGCGCAGCGCCCTGGCCCTGGTCCGGGCCCAGCCGTTCAGCGACGCCCCGGCCGGCGGCTACGGCTGGGCCAGCGCCGAGGGCATCTCCTACGCGCTCGAGCGCCAGATCACCGACGCCGCCCACCGGCTGG
>DASXRH010000144.1:0-9622 GCA_036506715.1 Acidimicrobiales bacterium | reverse complement strand
GGCGGTGCCGGCCTTCATGACCCGGGTGACCGAGATCGCCGGCGAGCACCAGGCGTGGATCGCCGGCTGCGGTCACGCCGGCGACGGCAACGTCCACATGGCCGTGTTCCAGAAGGACGCCGAGGCCCGCGGCCGGGTCATCAAGGCCCTGTGCGAAGCGGGGATGGCCCTCGGCGGCGCCATCTCGGGCGAGCACGGGCTCGGCACCGAGAAGGCGCGCTACTTCCTCGAGCTGGAGGACCCGGCCAAGATCGCCCTCATGCGCCGGATCAAGTCCGCCTTCGACCCCCACGGCATCCTCAACCCGGGCGCCGTCTACGCCGACCCGACGGGAGCGACCGCCTCATGAGCGACACCGAGATGAACGGCGCCCGGGCACTGATCCGCACCCTCGTGGCCAGCGGGGTCGACACCTGCTTCACCAACCCGGGCACGTCCGAGATGCACTTCGTGGCCGCCCTCGACGCCGTGCCCGAGATGCGGGGCGTGCTGGCCCTGTTCGAGGGCGTGGCCACCGGCGCGGCCGACGGCTACGCCCGCATGGCCGGCCGGCCGGCCGCCACCCTGCTCCACCTCGGCCCCGGCCTGGGCAACGGGCTGGCCAACCTGCACAACGCACGCAAGGGGCGGGTGCCGGTGGTCAACATCGTCGGCGACCACGCCACCTACCACAAGCAGTACGACGCCCAGCTCGAGTCCGACATCGAGACCGTGGCCCGCAACGTGTCCCGCTGGGTGCGGTTCTCGCAGAGCCCGGCCGAGGTCGGCCGCGACGCCGCCGAGGCCGTGGCCGTCGCCGCGGGCCCGCCGGGCCAGGTGGCCACGCTGGTGCTGCCGGCCGACGTGAGCTGGTCGTCGGGCGGCGTGCCCGGCAGCCCCATCGCCCCCCGCCCCGCCACCCCGGTCGACGCCGACGCCGTCGACGCCGTCGCCAAGGCCCTGCGCTCGGGCGAGCCGTGCGGCCTGCTGCTCGGGGGCACCGCCCTGCGGGAGGACGGCCTGGTCGAGGCCAGCCGCGTGGCCAACGCGACCGGCGCCCGCATGCTGGCCGAGACGTTCCCCACCCGGCTGGAGCGGGGCGCCGGCATCCCGCCGATCGACCGGCTGGCCTACCTGGCCGAGTTCGCCGCCGGCCAGCTCGCCGGGCTGCGCCACCTGGTCGTCGTCGACGCGAAGGCGCCGGTCAGCTTCTTCGCCTACCCCGGCAAGCCCAGCTACCTGGTGCCCGATGGCTGCCAGGTCCACGTGCTGGCCGACGGGGGCGGCGAGGCCGCCGCCGCGCTGGCCGCCCTGGCCGAGCTGGTGGACGCCCCCGCCGACGGCGCCACCCTGCAACCCGCCGACCGCCCCGCCCCGCCCACCGGCGACCTCACGGCCCAGGCGGTGGCTCAGGCGGTGGCGGCCCTGCTGCCCGACGGGGCGATCGTCTCCGACGAGGGCAACACCTCGAGCCTGTTCACCCCCGGCCTCACCGCCGGCGCCCCCCGCCACGACTGGCTGTGCCTGACCGGCGGGGCCATCGGCCAGGGGCTGCCCGTCGCCACCGGTGCGGCGGTGGCGTGCCCCGACCGCCAGGTGGTGGCCCTCGAGGCCGACGGCAGCGCCCTCTACACCCTGCAGGCGTTGTGGACCCAGGCCCGCGAGGGCCTCGACGTGGTGACCATCGTGTTCAACAACCGGTCCTACGCGGTGCTCAACATGGAGCTCGACCGGGTGGGGGTCGAGGCGCCGGGGCCCAAGGCCAAGAGCCTGCTCGACCTGTCCCACCCCGACATCGACTTCGTCGCCCTGGCCACCGGCCTCGGCGTGCCCGCCACCAGGTCCACCACGGCCGACGAGCTGGTCGACCAGCTGGGTCGGGCGATGCACGAACCGGGCCCGGCGGTCATCGAGGCGATGGTGCCCAGCCTGCTGTGACGCGGGGTACCGGGCACGTCGCGTGCCCCGCGTCGAACCCGGCCCCAGCCGGATGACTCGGCAGTCAACGGAACGCCGACGGGCGCCGTAGAGTCGCAGTCCGTGGTGCGTCCGTCGCATCGGGACACCACGGCGGTCACATCACCGAGGGGACGTGCCCGAGACCCTGACGGTCCTGCGCATCGACATCACGCCACGGCACGCCGAGGCCGAGCGCGACGAGGCGATGGTGCGCGCCGTGGTGGACGAGGCGGGCGCGACCGCGGTGGCCACGGCCCCCGGTCCCACCACCGCGCTCGTGGCCGCCTTCCCCCTGGCCAGCGACGCCGCCACCGCCGCGCTGCGGCTGGCGGGCGATATGGCCCCGGCGGCCCGCGCCCGCATCGGGCTGGCGACCGGCGAGGTCGAGGCCGGCGACGGGTGCGTCAAGGGCCCCGCCCGCGACCGGGCCGACGCGCTGGCCGGCCTGGGCGACGAGGCCCCGGTGCTGCTCACCGCCTCGACGGCGATGATGATCCACCACGCCCTGCCGCCCGGTGTCGAGCTGGTCGACCGGGGGGTGGCGGTGCTCGGGATCCAGCGGGGCGAGCGGGTCTACGAGCTGCGCGCGCTCGCCTCGCCCGGCGGCGATGCCGCCAACCTCGGCTGGGCGCAACGGGCCGCGTCCCGGCTGGTCGTGGGCCGCGACGAGCACGTCGCCCTGCTCGAACGGGCGTGGGCCGGGGCGCTGGCCGGCGACCACCGGGTCATCGTGCTGTCGGGCGACCCGGGCATCGGCAAGACCACGGTCGCCGCCGAGCTGGCCCTGCGGGTCCACGGCCAGGGCGCCATGGTCCTCTACGGCCGGTGGGACGAGGAGGGCCTCGCCCCCTACCAGGCGGTGCGGGAGGCGCTCGGCACCTACGCGGCCTCGTGCCCGCGGCCCCTGCTGCGGGCCCACCTGGCCGCCCGGGCCGACGAGCTGGCCCGCCTCCTGCCCGAGATCGCCGCCCGGGTGGGCGGGGTGCGCCCCCCGCTGGCCGACGACCCCGACGCCGAGCGCCGGCGCCTGTTCGACGCGGTGCGCGACTGGCTGGGGGCCATCGCGGGGCGCAAGCCGGTGCTGGCGGTCTTCGACGACCTCCAGTGGGCCGACCGCTCGTCGCTGCTGCTGCTGCGCCACCTGCTCGACGCCCCGCCGGCCGGGCCGCTGCTCATCGTCGTCACGCTGCGCGACGGCGAGGTCGAGGGCATGGGCCCACTGCACACGCTGGGGTCGTTCGAGGGCGCCGACATCGACCGGGTCGAGGTGGCCGGGCTGGGGGCCGGCGACGTCACCGAGCTGGTGGCGCAGGTTCTGGGGCGGCCGGTCGACGATGACGAGGCCGCCGTCAGCGAGTGGCTGGCGGCCGAGACGGCCGGCAACCCGCTGTTCCTCCACGAGATCCTGGCCGGGCTCGACCCCGACGACCCGGCGGCCGCCCTGCTGGCCGCCCGTGACCACCTGCCCGACCGTCTGCACGACGTGGTGCGCTGGCGGCTGTCCCGCCTCGGTCCCGAGGTGGCCGACGTCCTGGCGGTGGCGGCGCTCATCGGCGAGGTGTTCGCCGTCGACGTCCTCACCGCCGCCGCCGACATCCGCCCCCTCGACCTGCGCCACCGGCTCGACGACGCCACCCGGGCCGGCGTGGTGCGGGAGGTGGGCGACCGGCGGGCCGCGTTCGCCCACGCCGTCGTGCGCCGGGCCCTGCAGGACCAGATCGGCCCGGCCGAGGCGGCCGGGCTCCACCGCCGCATCGCCGACGCGCTGGCCGAGCGCGCGCCCTCGGCCGACGGCGTGCCCGCCGCCGAGATCGCCCACCACTACCTGTACGCCGCCGATCCGCTGACCGCCGCCCGGGCGGTCCGCTGGGGCCGGGCGGCCGCCGACCAGGCCCGGCAGGAGACCGCGTTCGAGGGCGCCGTGTGGTTCCTGACCCGCTCGGTCGACGTCCACGACCGGTTCCGGCCCGACGGCGACCTCGGCGCCGACGAGCTGGCCTGCGAGCTGCGCCTCGACCTGGCCGACGCCCACGACCGGGCCGGCGAGTTCACCGCCCGCGACCGCCGCACGCTGGAGGCCGCCCAGCTGGCCCGCCGGCTCGACCGGCCCGACCTGTTCGCCCGGGCCGCCCACGGCTTCGGCGGCCGGCTGCCGGCCGCGGCCCCGACCAACCCCACGGCCCGCCGCCTGCTGGGCGAGGCGCTCGACCGGCTGGCGCCGACCGACGGCCGGGCTCGGGCACTGGCCCTCGCCAGGCTGGCCCAGGTCGTCCACTTCGACGCGCCCCACGCCGAGCGGCGGGAGCTGGCCGACGAGGCCGAGGCCATGGCCCGCCGGCTCGATGCCCCCGTGGTGCTGGCCGAGGCCCTGTGCTCGCGGGTGCTGGCCCTCGACGGCCCCGACGACGTGGAGGACGCGCTGGGCATCGGGGCCGAGGTCATCCGCATCGGCGAGCAGACCGGCGACCCCGACCTGGTGCTGCGCGGGTACCGGGCCCGGATCAACGCCCTGTTCACGGTGGGCGCCCACGACGCCGCCCGGGACTCGGCCGACACGTTCGTCCGCCTGGCCGAGAAGGTGAGCCATCCCGACCACCTGCGGCTGGCCGCCATGTGGGAGACGATGTGGGCGGTCCTGGAGGGTCGGTTCGCCGAGGCCGACGTCCAGGCCGACCGGCTGCGCCAGCGCCTCGACAGGGCCGGCCACTCGCAGACCACCGCGATCCACCTCGCCCAGACGTTCGTGCTGCGATGGCTGCGGGGCGACATGTCGGGGGCCCGGGCCGTCGTCGAGACCGGGCTCAACATCGACCCCACCTCGCTCAACTGGTGGGCGATGAAGGGCTGGGTGCTGGTGGGGTGCGGCGACGAGGACGGGGCCCGGGCCCTGCTCGCCGACCGCCCGGCGGGTGACCTGGCCTGGGTCGACGCCAACTTCACGTGGCTGATGACGATGGTGTCGGTGGCCGTCACGTCGTCGTTGGTGGGCGACCGCGACTGGGCCGCCGCCGCCCACGACGCCCTCGCCCCCTACAGCGGCCGCAACTGCGTGATGGGCTACGCCGCCTACCTCGGCGCCGTCGACCACCACCTCGGTGCCCTCGAGCTCGCGCTCGACCGGGCCGACGAGGCCGTCGACCACCTGGCGGCCGGCCTCGAGCGCCACCGGGTCATCGCGGCCCGGCCGTGGGTGGCGCTGTCGGGGGCCTGGTTGGCCAACGCGCTGGCCGCCCGCGACGGGCCCGGCGACGCCGCGCGGGCCGCGACCCTCGACGACGACAGCCGCCGGTTGGCCGGCGAGCTGGGGGTCGGGGCACTGCCCCCGCGCCACGCCCGGCTCAGCGGTTGAACCGGTCGAGGTAGCCGCTGAGCACCGGGAACACGTCGGTGGCGGCGCTGCGCCCGATGAGCGCGTCGAGGTGGCCGTAGCCGCGGAGCACCACCCGCTCGTAGAGCGACGGCTCGTTGGCCGTCTGCAGCCAGCGCAGGGTGCGCATGCTGCCCTCGGGGTGGAAGATGGCGTTGCGCTCGCCCTGCACCAGCAGGATCGGCAGCCGCAGCCGGTCGGGATGGCGGGTGTAGACCTCGCGCCCGGCATTGTCGACCACCAGGCGCCGGTGCATGATCTGGCGGACCTGGCCCAGGGCCATGAGGTTGCCCACCCCGAACATGTCGTCGAGCTGGTCGTGGGTTGCGTCGTCGAGCTGGTCGTGGGCGTGGGTGCTGCCGTAGATGGCGTTGATCCAGCGGCACAACGCCTTGCCGCACCGCTCGGCCCGGGGCATGGGCACGGCCCGCAGGGCCAGGTCGAGCGCCGTGTTGGGCACCCGCATCCACGACCGGCCGGTCAGCGGCGCGACCTTGTGGAGGCCGATGCGGCCGAGCGCCGTGTCGACCTTGAGGTTGGCCTTGAACAGGTTGAGGGCCGAGGTCACCGGGTGCAGCGTGAACTGCATGCACACGGCGGAGCGGACGTCCGCCAGGCCGGCGGCCAGCGCCATCATCAGCGAGCCCGACCCGACGCAGTGCCCGAGTGCCTGCACCGAGCCCGCCCCGCTCACCCGGCGGATCTCGGCCACGGCGGCCGGCCAGTCGACGGTGGCGATGTCGTCCAGGGTGAACGACGAGGTGGCCGAGGGCAGGTCGATGCTCGCCCGGTAGTCGAGCAGCCAGGTGTCGTAGCCCCGCTCGACCAGGTGCTCGACCAGGTTGGTGTCGACGGTGTCGATCAGGAACGAGGTGGCCGTCATGCCGAACCCGGGGGCGAGGACGACCGGACCCCGCCGCCCGCCCTCGTAGCGGGTGAGGCGCAGCCAGGCGTCGCCGCCCAGGTCGTCGCCCTCGTGCCAGCGGCCCTGGCCGTCGCACCACCGGGGCTCGGGGGCGGGCAGGCGCAGCCGCCGGCGGCCGGCGCCGGTGAGGGGCACGGGCCGGGCCGGGGTGGCCGGGAACCGGGCGACGTCGTCGAGCGACCCGTACACCGACACGAGCGACCGGGCGAAGCGCAGGCCGAAGCGGCCGAGCCACATGGTCCGTCCCACCGTCCCGTCGAGCCCGGTGACCCGCAGCGTGGCGAGCTGGCGGGCGAAGTCGGCCGGCCGGACGCGCATGACCCCGGCCGCCGCCACGGCCCCGGCGTCGTCTCGCAGGGTCACGTAGAGGGTCGTGGTGTCGGACCAGGCGTCGAGCCCCGCCCGGTCCTGCAGCACCTTGGTGCCGTCGAATGTGAAGTGGCGCCCGTCCTCGGCCGCCAGCCGCATCGCGTAGCGCATGTGCCACGTGGCGACGTGGGTCGGGTCCTCCTGGGCCAGGCGGAACGTGCCGTCGACCACCCGCAGCCGGCGGGGCGAGAGCGCGGGGGCGCTGACCGTGCCGCTGAGCCGGCCGGGCGTCGACGGGTCGGCCAGCATGGCGGGCAGGTCGTCGACGGTGATGGTGAGCACGAACTCGAGCCGCGTGCCGTCGGCCTGGCCCCGCACCGCCCCGGCCTCGGCGGCCTCGACCGGCACGCACCCGCGGGCCAGCGCCTCGTCGGCGGCACCGGAGGGCACGACTCCGGCCCAGCCGGCCATGCGCTCGGTGAAGTGGACCGCAGGGACACGGTCGCCGGCCGGCTCCGGCAGCGGCGGCGTGGGCCCCGTGGCCACGGTCCAGCCGCGCTCGCCGGCCAGCAGGGCCACGGCCCGCTCGGCGAGGGCCGAGATCGTGAGCAGCGGGTTGACCGCCAGGGGCCGGGGGACGATGGCACCGTCGGCCACCAGCAGGCCGTCGTGGACCTCCGGGCCGGTGCCGGTGAACACCCGGCCCCGGTGGTCGACCACGCCGCCGGCGCCGTCGTCGGCCATGGCGCAGCCGCCGAGGGGATGGACGGTGACGAGAGCCTCGTGCAGGGCCGGCGACCAGAGGGGGTCGGGCACGTACTCACCGTCGATGGCGGTGGTCAGGCCGCGCAGCACGTCGGCGTTGTGGTCGAAGATGGCGAGGTCGCCAACGGCCGGCCACTCGACCCGCAGGTCGTCGCCCTCGAGCAGGAGCTGGCCGTCACCCACGTCGTCGCTCATCACCAGGTAGGCGAACGACCGGTCGGCCGGCCCGCCGCTCGGGTCGAGCACCGCGCCGGCGGTGGCCCGCACCCGCCGTACCACCCGCTCGGCGAAGTCGAGGGGGCTGCCGCCGTCGTCGATGTCGGCGGCCACGGCGAAGGCGGCGGGCATCAGGGCCCGCAGTGCCCCCGGGATCGACCCCTCCTCGACCAGCATCCCCTTGCCGGGGGCGGGGGTGCCGGTGAGGTCGACCATGCCGGTGATGCAGGGGCCCACCGCGTTGGCGGGCGTGACCGTGCGGCGGCCGACGCCGATGCCCCGGACGGGCACGCCCGTGACGTCGTAGGCGAAGGCCAGGACGTCGCCGTTGCCGCTGAAGCGGTGGCCCAGCCGGGGGGAGACGGCCAGGCCCTCGGCGCGGGAGCGCAGGAGGATCTCGGTGGAGCCGAGCGCACCGGCGGCCAGCACGACCACGTCGGCGCGGACGAACGACGACGGGGCGCCGAAGCTGCGGCGGCCGGCGGCCATGTCGGTGAAGGGGACGATCCAGCCGCCGCCCTCCGCAGGCCGGACCGTGCGGACCGACGCCTCGCAGAACACCTCGGCGCCGTGGGCCACGGCGTCGGGCAGGTAGTTGAGCATCACCGTGTTCTTGGCGCCGTGGTTGCAGCCGGTCACGCAGTCGCCGCACAGCGTGCAGGCCGCCTGCTCGACGCCGGCGGCGTTGGGCCCGGCGGTGAAGGTCACGTTGATGGGCGGGCGGACGGACGTGGCCTGGACGCCGGCGGCGGCCCGCCGGAGGGCGGCCAGCTTGGTGGGCTCGGGCCAGTTGTCGGGGTAGGGGGTCGAGCCGAGCATGGTCTCGGCGGCTGCGAAGTGGCGGTGGAGCTCGGCCGGGGCCCGGTCGCGACCCCGCAGCTCGGCGGGCCAGCGGTCGTCGTCGTAGACCCAGTCGGGTGGGCGGAGGGCGACCCCGGCGTTGATGAGCGACGTGCCCCCGAGCCCGCAGCCGACCATGACGTTGACGTCGTGGCCGGTGTGGAGGTCGAACAGCCCGGTGGCGTTGCCCAGCCGGCGGGCGCCGGCCCGCACCTGGAGCTGGCGGGCGGCCTGGACGAGGGTGGAGGGGAACTCGCCGGTGACCAGCTCGCGGCCCCGTTCGAGGACGCACACCGAGCGGCCCGCCCGGGCGAACCGTGCGGCGGCGATGGCCCCGCCGTAGCCGGACCCCACCACCACGACGTCGTAGCGCTCGCCCATGTCGTGATGGGGCCGCGACAGGTGGGGCGTACGACGCATCGTCCCCTTCTGCCTTGCCTTCACGTCGCCGGACCTCCGTCCGCCTCGCCAGCTCTCGGTCTCCGCGCAAGTGGGCCGGCCCCGCCGCAGGCCGGCCCACTGCGAGGTGCAACCAGTTCCGCCGATCCCGCACGATCATCCGCCGCGATCATCCGCCTCGGGCGAGTGGTACCGGTCGCTCCTTCTGGGTCCCACCTTGCCGCAGAGGGCGCAAACGGAGCGCAAACGGCGTCGGGCTCTGGCGGGCTTTCCCGTGGCCACGGCGTTTCCGCAGGTGGCAGACTTCCCCGAGGTGCGCATCCAGATCACGCTCATCGGTGACGTGACCGTCGGTCGCGCCGGCGGGCCCGATGTCGACGGCGATCAGCCGCGCGCAACGGTCGGGGGCCCGGCCCGGGCGGTGCTGGCCGCGCTGGTCCTCGAACGGCCCGCCAGCCTGCCCCGCGACCGCCTGGCCGACCTGGTGTGGCCCGACGACCCGCCCCGCACCTGGGCATCCGCGCTGCGCACCCACGTCAGCCGGGCCCGCCGGGCGCTGACGGCCGCGCTGCCCGACGCGATCGCCGCCGGGCTGCCCGATGACGGCATGGTGGTCCTGACCGGCGGGGGCTACGCGCTGGCCGTGCCCGAGGGCATCGATCTCGAGGTCGACGTCGAGGCGGCCGAGCGGGGGCTCGACGGGGCCCGCCGGGCGCTGGCCGCCGGCGACCCCGGCGCCGCCCACGGGCTGGCCGCCGGCGCCGCCGACCGGCTGCGGGGCCCGTTCCTGCCCGGCTGCGACGGCGGCTGGGTGGAGGACACCCGGGACCGGCTGGCCGACCTCCACGTGACCGCCCTCGAGC
>DASXRH010000143.1:0-7221 GCA_036506715.1 Acidimicrobiales bacterium | reverse complement strand
GAACACCCGCCGCGCCCCAACGGCGCCGGTGGCCGGCTCGTAGGGGTAGGCGAAGTAGTCGGCCGAGCTGTCGCCCACGATCAGCGTCATGGCCCCGTCGATGACGCCGGCGGTGGGCCCGTTGGTGTTGGCGATGGCGGGGTCGATCAGCCGCCACCCGGCGCTCGCCGAGTACCACCACGTGGAACCCTCGGCGGGCCCCATGTTGAGCGTGCCGGTGATCAGGTTGCCCTCGGGGTCGGCGCAGGCGTCGTTGGCCCGGGCGCCCAGGCCCTCGGGGTAGGCGGCCAGCGGCTCGACCCGGGCGGGGTCGGCGTCGGGGTCGACCAGTGCCAGCCCGTCGTCCAGCGCCACCACCAGCCGCCCGTCGTCGGCCGGGACCACCCCGGCCGGCATCGACGGCAGGGCCCGGGTGTGCAACGGCCCGCCGCCGCCCTCCAGCCAGTGCAGCGTCCGGGCCGCGCAGTCGACCATGTACAGCCGCTGACGCCGATCGTCCCACACCACGCTCTCGCCCCAGCCGAGGACGTGGTCCCCGATCCTGGTGATCTCCATCGCTCCCCCTCGCCGTCAGGGCACCCGCGCCCGCAGGACGTCGGCCAGCTCCCGCCCCACCGTGGTCAGCGGCGCTGGGTCGCGGTCGGCCCGGGCCAGCAGCAGCGCTCCCTCGATGCCGGCCAGGACCAGCGTCGCCAGGGCCCGGGCGTCGGCCTCGCCGGTCCCCCGGGCCACCATGGCCTCGGCCAGCGCCGCCCGCCAGCCGGCCAGCGCGTCGCGGCAGGCCTGGCCGAGGGCGTCCGAGCGGTGGGCGGTCTCCAGCGCCACCGTGGCCACGGGGCAGCCGTCGGCCCAGCCGCTGGCCTCGAGCTGGGCGGCGGCCAGCTCGGCCCAGGCGGCGACGGCGTCGGCCGGGTGGGCGCCGGCCAGCGCCCGGCGGAGCAGGCGCTCGTAGCCGGCGCCGGCCAGGGCGAGGGCCTCGGCGGCCAGCTGCTCCTTGCCGCCGGGGAAGTGATGGGCCTGCGACCCCCACGGCGTGCGGCTGTCGGCCACCACCTGGCGCCACCCGGTGGCGGCGTAGCCCTGGCGGCGCAGGAGGGTGGCGGCCGTGCGGACCATCTGGTCGCGGCTGTCGCTGCGGCGGGGCACGCCGGGCAGGGTACCCGCTTGACAGGACGATCGTCTTAGTATGACAGTCGTCCTATGCGACGACTGCTGCTCGACGGTCCCGGCGCCCTCCACTGGGACGAGGCGCCCGACCCCGCCGACCCCGCCCCCGGCGCCGCCCTCGTCCGCCCGGTGGCCGTGGCCACCTGCGACCTCGACGTCGGCGTGCTCCAGGGCCGCTACCCGCTGCCCGGCCCCTACCCCTTCGGCCACGAGGGCGTGGGCGACGTGGTGGCCGTCGGCGAGGGCGTCACCGCGGTGACCCCGGGCGACCGGGTCGTCGTCCCCTTCCAGATCTCGTGCGGCGCCTGCGACCCGTGCCGGCGGGGCCGCACCGGCAACTGCGCCGAGCACCCGCCGCTGTCGACCTACGGCCTCGGCACCATGGGCGGCACCGGGTGGGGCGGCCTCCTGGCCGACGCGGTCACCGTCCCCCACGCCGACGCGATGCTCGTCCCCCTCCCGCCCCGGATCGACCCGGTCACGGTGGCCAGCGCCAGCGACAACATCCCCGACGGCTGGCGGGCCGTCGGCCCCCAGCTGGCCGCCGAGCCGTGCGCCGAGGTGCTGGTGGTCGGCGGCGGCGGCGCCCCGTCCATCGGCCTCTACGCCGCGGGCATCGCCGTCACCCTCGGCGCCGCCCGGGTCGCCTACCTCGACCACAGCGCCGCCCGGCTCGAGGTGGCCGCCGCCCTCGGCGCCGACCCCGTCGAGGGCGCGCCGCCCCGCAAGGCGGGCGCGTTCCCCGTGGTGGTCGACGCCAGCGGCACCGAGGACGGCCTGCGCTGCGCGCTCAACAGCACCGCCTTCGACGGCACCTGCACCAGCGTGGCCGTCTACCCGCAGGACCCGGCCGTGCCGATGTTCCAGATGTACTCCCGCTGCTGCACGCTGCACACCGGCCGGGCCCATGCCCGCCCGGCGATCCCCTTCGTGCTCGACCTGGTGGCCCGGGGCTTCGACCCCGGCATCGTCACCTCGGCGGTGGTCGACTGGGACGACGCCGCCGACGCGCTGGCCGACCCGCCGCTCAAGCTCGTGGTGCGGCGCTAGCCGCACCGCCCGGGCCGTCGCTGGCGTGAACCGCGCGGCCGCTGGCGCTCGCGGCGCTGGCCCGGGCGGCCGGGGCGGGGGACAGTCGGGCCATGGTGACGAGCGAGCGCGAGGTCCGGGTCGGCGTGCTGCTGTTCGACGACGTCGAGGTGCTCGACGCCGCCGGGCCGTTCGAGGTGTTCAGCACCGCGGGCCGCCTGGCCCGCACGCCCGACGACCGGCCGGCGGTGGTGTGCACGACCGTGGCGGCCACGACGGCCCCGATCGTGGCCCGGGGCGGCCTGCGGTTCGTACCCGACCACGACCTGGCCGGCGCGCCGGCGCTGGACGTGCTGGTGGTCCCGGGCGGGGTCACCGCGTCCGTCGAGCGCGACCCGGCGGTGATCCGCTGGCTGGCCGAGCGCCACGCGGCCGCCGAGCTGACGCTGGGCGTGTGCTCCGGCGCCTTCCTCCTGGCCGAGGCCGGAGTGCTCGACGGTCGCCCGGCCACCACGCACTGGGCCGACGAGGACGAGCTGGCCACCCGGTGGCCGGCCGTCGAGGTGCGCCGGGAGCCTCGCTGGGTCGACGACGGCGACGTGGTGACCTCCGCCGGCATCAGCGCCGGCATCGACGCCAGCCTCCACGTGGTCTCCCGGCTGTTCGGCCCCGACCTGGCCGCCGCCACCGCCCACCGGATGGAGTACGCGTGGCGGTCGACCCCGTGACCGCAGCGGGCGGCCACGGGTCGACGGACGGGGGCGGGTCGGGGGTGGGTCAGTCCAGCGTGCGGTGGCGCAGCAGCCGGGTGGCCAGCGGGGCGCAGACGGCGATGATGGCCACGCTCCACACCAGGGCGACGAGCACCGGGTGCTGGGCCGGGAACGTGTCGGTCAGCCCCGCGGGGTTGGGGTTGCCGAACAGCTCCCGGCACGATGCGGCCACCGCCGACACCGGGTTCCAGTCGGCGATGACCCGCATCACCGTGGGCAGGCCCTGGGTCGGCACGAAGCAGCTGGACACGAACGCCAGCGGGAACAGCACGACCAGCCCGATGGCCTGGGCCGATTCGGGGTCGCCGGCCACCAGGCCGATACAGGCCGTGAACCAGCTCATGGCGTAGGAGAAGACCAGCGCGACGGCCAGGCCGGCGGCCACGCCGCCGATGCCGTGGTCGGGCCGCCAGCCGATGGCCCAGCCGGTGGCGAGCACGATCGAGCCGCACAGCAGGCTGGCCAGCAGGTCCGACAGGGTGCGGCCGGCCAGGATGGCGCTGCGGGCCATGGGCAGGGTCCGGAAGCGGTTGACGACGCCGGTCGTCAGGTCGCTGCTGAGCCCGACCGCGGTGCCCATCACCGCCGTCGTCAGGTTCATGGTCAGCAGGCCGCCGACGGCGAAGTCCTTGTAGCTGCCGCCGCCGGGCAGCACCATCGCCGCCCCGAAGATGTAGACGAACAGGACGGTGAAAAGGACGGGCTGCACGGTCGCGTCCGACAGCTGGGCCGGCTCGCGGCGCACGTGGACGAGGTTGCGGCGCGTGAGGACGGCCACGTCGCGCACCCACTCGCGCAGGGGGTGGGCCGGCGCGGGGGCCTCGCGCCCCGGCGGGGGCGCGGCGACGACGGGCGGGTCGAGGACGGTGATGCTCATGCCGGGACCTCCGCGAGCTCGTCAGGGCGGGTGGACGGGGCGGCGTCCACGGCGGCGGCCGGCTGGGCGGCGTGGCCGGTGAGGACGAAGAAGACGTCGTCGAGCGAGGGCCGGTGGACCTCGATGTCGTTGACGACCACGGCGACCCGGTCGAGGGCCCGCACCAGCGCCGTGACCAGCCCGTCCGCGGGCACGACCGGCGCCGTGAGCCGGCGGCCGTCGTCGAAGGTGTGCACGACCCCGGCCACCAGCGGGGCGATGGCGGCCACGGCGGCGCCGTCGTCGGGCCCGGCCAGGGCGATCTCGACCTGCTCGCCGCCGATGCGGCCCTTGAGCTCGCGGGCGGTGCCGTGGGCGATGACGGTGCCCCGGTCGATGACCGAGATCTCGTCGGCCAGCTCGTCGGCCTCGTCCAGGTACTGGGTGGTGAGCAGCAGGGTCGTGCCCTCGGCCACCAGGTCGCGGATCAGCTCCCACATGCGCAGGCGGCTGGTGGGGTCGAGGCCGGTGGTGGGCTCGTCGAGGAACAGGACCGGCGGCCGGGTCATGAGGCTGGCGGCCAGGTCGAGCCGCCGGCGCATGCCACCGGAGTAGGTCTTGACCATGCGGCCGGCGGCGTCGCTCAGCTCGAACCGGTCGAGCAGCTCGGCGGCCCGGGACCGGGCGGCGCGCCGGGGCAGCTTGGCCAGCTCGCCCACCAGGACCAGGTTCTGGGTGCCGGTGAGCAGCTCGTCGAGGCTGGCGTCCTGGCCGGTCACGCCGATGACGCGGCGCACGGCCGGGGCGTCGGCCACGATGTCGAGGCCGGCGACCACACCCCGGCCGCCGTCGGGCCGGGTCATGGTGGTGAGCATGCGGACGGTGGTCGACTTGCCGGCGCCGTTGGGTCCCAGCACGCCGAGGATGCGGCCGGCGGGCACAGCGAGGTCGACGCCGTCGACGGCCAGGTGGTCGCCGTAACGCTTGGTGAGGCCGATCGCCTCGATCACGGGGGAGTCCGGCATCGTCGCCTCCTGGCAGGGGTAGGGTCCGAGGCGCACTTGCCTGCCGACCGGCAAGTGCTTACTTGCCGCACGTTAAGTACAAAACTAGCCGGCCGTCAAGTAAGATTCGGGTGTGGCAAGCGACACCCGTGACCGCATCCGCGAGGTCGCGCAGCAGCTGTTCATCGAGCAGGGCTACGACGCGACGTCGCTGCGCGAGATCGCCGACCGGCTCGGCTTCACCAAGGCGGCGCTCTACTACCACTTCCAGAGCAAGGAGCAGATCCTGCAGGCGCTGCTCGAGCCGGCCGACGGCCTCATCCACGAGTTCGTGGCGCGGCTCGAGGCGGCCGACGGGCTCGAGCAGTGGGCCGATGCCCTCACCTGGGTCATCGCCCGCATGCCCGAGTACATGGACCTGTTCCTGCTGATCGAGCGCAACCGCACCGTGCTCGAGACCGTGAAGGCCGTGAGGTCGGCCGGCCAGCACCAGGAGATGCACGACCGGGTCCAGCGGGCCGTGCGCAGCAAGGGCGCCGACCTCGCCGAACAGGTGCGGATGTTCGCCGCCCTCGGCGCGGTGACGGCCTTCGACGACTGGGCACCCCGGCTGCTGATCGAGGAGTCGCCCGAGCAGCTCCAGCCCCACCTGGTGGCGGCCGTGCGCGACATCCTCGGTCTGCCGCCGGCCCGGCCTGCCCGGACCGAGGTGGCGGCCGCCTCCGCCTAGCCGGGGACGCCGGCGATGACGGCGGCGGCGGTGAGTGCGGCCAGGTGGTCGTCGACCGTGCGTTGGCCGCTGCGCATGGTGTCGATCGACACGTGGGTGGCGCCCGCGGCGCGCCAGCGGTCGACCTGGCGGGCGAAGCGGTCGGGGTCGTCGGGGTTCCAGGTGACCCGTCCCTCCATGCCGATCGTCGAGGGGTCGCGGCCGGCGGACCCGGCGGCGGCGGCGATGAGGTCGAGGGCGCGGGCGAGGTCGTCGCCCGGGCGGATCTGGGGGAACCATCCGTCGGCCAGCCGGCCGATGCGACGGTAGGCAGGGTCGGACGAGCCGCCGATCCACACCGGGATCGGACGCTGGACCGGCAGCGGGGCCAGGCCGGCCGCGGTCACGGTGTCGAATTCGCCGGCGTGCGTGACCGACGGCTCGGTCCACAGCCGCCGGAGCAGGCCGATCTGCTCGGACAGCCGCCGCCCCCGCTGGTCGAACCGCTGGCCCAGCGCCTCGTACTCGACGTGGTTCCACCCCAGCCCCACGCCCAGCCGGAACCGCCCCCCGGTCAGCAGGTCGACCTCGGCCGCCTGCTTGGCGACGAGGGCGGTCTGGCGTTGCGGCAGGATGATGATGCCCGTGACCAGCTCGATGTCGATCAGGCCGGCCAGGTAGCCGAACATCACGAAGGGCTCGTGGAACGTGGTCGTCACGTCGTAGGGCCCGGCCCACCCCTCGTGTACGGCGGGGTCGGCGCCCACGACGTGGTCGTAGGCCAGCAGGTGCGTGTACCCGAGCCCGGCCACCCCTTCGCCGTACGCCCGCACGGCGCCGACATCGCCGCCCAACTCGGTCTGGGGGAACACGACACCGATGCGCATGGCGACCTGTTCTATCCGACGATGTCGTCATCTCCGCGCACGCCGGCGGTCGACCGGCTCGTCGAGCTGGTCGCAGGCGATGGCTGCGAACCACGACTCGAACTCCTCGGGGCGTCCACCCCCGCTCGCCGACCAGCAGCAGCCAGACGTCGGGGTGGTTCAGCGTCCACAGGATGTCGGTGGCCCGCTCGACGTCGAGGTCCGACCGCAGGCCGCCCCGCCCGGTGCATCGTCTCGACCACCGCCCGCTGGTTCTCGTGGAAGTCGGACTGGATGAGCCGCCACAGCGCGGCGCTGTCCGCGTCGACCACCGCTGCGCTGCGGATGACGCGCAGCAGGGGCCCGATGCGGGCCCGGACCAGCCGGGCGTTGCGGGCGACCAGCCGCAGCTGCGCCGCGGGATCGGGCTCGTCGAGGATGGCCCGGTACCAGGGCCGGTCGGCCACCGGGGCGTCGTCGGCATCGCCCTTGAGCAGCAGGTCCCACAGTGCCCGCAGCACGCCCGCCTTGGTGACGAAGGCCGTGTAGACGGTCTTGAGCGCAACGCCCGCGTCGCCGGCGATGGCCTCCATCGTCGTGGCCACGTAGCCGTCGCGCTCGAACAGCCGCTGGGCGGCGTCGAGGATCGATTGCCGGGTGACCGCCGCCTGCGCGCGGCGGCGGAGACGAGCGGATGAGCGCAGACGACAGCAGCGACGAACTCGTGCGGGACCACGTCCACGGCATGTGGGCCGGCGTCGCCGACCGGTGGGCAGAGCATGCGGACGAGGTGGACGAGCGGGCGGCGGCGCTGACC
>DASXRH010000142.1:0-9388 GCA_036506715.1 Acidimicrobiales bacterium | reverse complement strand
AGAAGCCGGCGATGACCGGGATGGCCACCAGACGGAAGAGGATGCCGGCCAGCAGGCCACGCGATCCGAACGCCGAGTACACCAGGATGGTCAGCACCATCACGATCAGCAGGAAGTTCGTCCCGCATCGGACGTGCAGCGTCGAGTACCGGTCCACGGCTTGCGGCTCGAGCCGGTCGTCGTGCTCGAACGCGGCGATGGTCTTGTGCTCGGCCCCGTGGTATTGGAAGACGCGGCGGATCTCCTTCATCCGCCCGATCACGGCGAGGTACCCCAGGAACAGGCCCACTCGGAGGATCCCCTCGAGCACGTTGCGGAGGACCGAGTTGGGGATGGCGCTCCGGAAGGCCCGGAACCCCAGGAACGGCCCCACGATGAACACGGCCGCGAACAGGACGAACGCCAGCGCCATGGACCCGGCCATCTGGCGTGGCGTGAGCTTGTTCTCGTCCTCCACGGACTGGTTCGCCGAGATCGTCAGCGCCCGGACGCCGATCGAGAGCGCCTGTCCCAGCGCGATCACGCCCCGCAGTCCCGGCCTGCGGAAGATCGGGTGCCGCTTGGCGATGGAGTCGATCTCGTGCGACTCGACGTGGACGCTCTGGTCGGGACGACGCACGGCCACGGCCCAGTGGTCGCGGCCGCGCATCATCACGCCCTCGAGGACCGCCTGGCCCCCGTAGAAGTGGTCCCTGGCGGGCACCGCCCGATTACTGGCCGGCGGGAGGCGCGGTGCGCCCGTACCGCCGCTGGAATCGCTCGACGCGGCCGCCCGTGTCGACCAGCTTCTGCCTGCCGGTGTAGAACGGGTGGCACGCCGAGCAGATCTCGACGTGGATCTCGGGCTTGGTGGACCTGGTGGTGAACGTGTTGCCGCAGGAGCAGCGCACGGTCGCCTCGACGTAGTCGGGATGGATACCAGCTTTCATCGCGGTCTCCTGAGGAAAGAAAGCGTCAGAGTGTACGGAGAGCCCTAGCCCGCTGCCAACCTGTTCTTGGCCACCTCGGCCAGGAACTCCTCGTTGGTGCGGAAGGTCTTCATCCGATCGATCAACAGTTCGAGGGCTGCGGCATTCCCGCCGTCGGTGGACGACAGGCCCGACAGCACCCGGCGCAGCGCCCACACGAGGTTGAGCTGGTTGCGGGCGAACAGCAGCTCCTCGTGGCGGGTGGAGCTGGCGTCGACGTCGATGGCCGGGTAGACCCGCCGCTCGGCCAGGCGCCGGTCGAGCCGCAGCTCCATGTTGCCGGTGCCCTTGAACTCCTCGAAGATGACCTCGTCCATCTTGGACCCGGTCTCGATGAGGGCCGTGGCCAGGATGGTGAGCGAGCCGCCCTCCTCGATGTTGCGGGCGGCGCCGAAGAACTTCTTCGGCGGGTAGAGCGCCCCCGAGTCGACGCCGCCGGACATGATCCGCCCGGTGGCCGGCGCCGCCAGGTTGTAGGCCCGGGCCAGGCGGGTGATGCCGTCGAGGATGATGCACACGTCGTGGCCGTCCTCGACCAGGCGCTTGGCCCGCTCGATGGTGAGCTCGGCCACCTGGGTGTGCTCGTCGCTGGGCCGGTCGAAGGTCGAGGCCACGACCTCGCTGGTCTCGGCCCGCACCCACCGGCGCATGTCGGTGACCTCCTCGGGCCGCTCGTCGACCAGCAGCACCATGAGCTTGACCTCGGGGTTGTTGGTCTCGATCGACCGGGCCACCTGCTTGACGATGGCCGTCTTGCCCGCCTTGGGCGGCGACACGATGAGGCCCCGCTGGCCCTTGCCGATCGGCGACAGCAGGTCGACGATCCGGGCCGTCATGTTGGCGGCGTCGTCGGTCGTCTCCAGCGAGAGCTTCTCGTCGGGGAACAGCGGCGTCAGGTCCTCGAACCGGCGGCGCTTGCGGGCCTGCTCGGGATCGACGCCGTTGACCTTGTCGATGCGCAGCAGGGCGGGGTTCTTCTCGTTGCGCATGGCCGGCCGGCTGGCGCCCGTGATGTGGTCGCCCTTGCGCAGGCCGAACTGGCGGACCTGCTTGACCGACACGTAGATGTCGTCCTTGGAGGGCAGGTAGCCCCGCACCCGGAGGAAGCCGTAGCCCTCGTCGCGCAGGTCGAGCAGGCCCTCGACCTCGACGGGCTCGCCCGAGAACTCCTCGACGTGGGTGGTCTCGTCCTTGCCCCGCCGGCCGCGGCGCCGGCGGCGCCGGTTGCCGGGCTCGTTGACGTCGACGGCGTCGCCGTCGCGGGCCTGGTCGCCGCCCCTGGGCTGGTCGCCCCTGGCCTGGCCCTGGTCGCCGGAGCGGCCCTCGCCCGCCCGGTCCTCGGCCCGGTCGGCGTCGCCGTTGTCGCCGCCCTGGCCGTTCTCGCCGGGCTCGGCCGGTTCGTCGAACACATCGGTGGTGCCCCCGAACTCGAGCTCCCACTCGGCCGGCGGCTCCTCCTCGGCCAGCGGCTCCTCCTCGACCGGCGCCGGGGCGTCGGCCGCCGGGTCCGCGGGCGCGGCGGTGGCCTCGGCCCTCGCGCCGCCGCTGTCGCCGTTCTCGTCCACGGTGGCCTCCTTGTCGCGGCCGTTGGTGGCGCCGCCTTCAGGCGGTCCCGACCCGGCCCCGGCCGCGCCGCCGGCGGGCTCGACGCCGGTCAGCTCGAGGATGAGCTGCACGATGTCGGCCTTGCGGGCACGCGACGGGGGCTTGGCGCCGAGCGCCTGGGCGATGGTCGTGAGCTCCTCACGGTCCTTGCGCTCGAGAGCGGACCGTTCGAGGGTGGTTGGCTCCACGCTCATCGGTGGCTGTCACCTCACTGCTTGGAAGGGGAGACCGGTCTGGTCGGCCAGTGTGCTGGGGCGTGCACCCGGGCGAGCCGGCTGTGGGCGTCCCGCGGAGAGCGGTCGGGCTCGGGAGAGGAACCGTTCCGCTTTCCTCGGGGAATCGGGGGCCGCTCAGTCATCCGCTTTGATGCAGCGGTACCCCCCGGCAGAACGACAGCACTGTAGCGCGCCGCGGGCGTGTTCGAAACACCGCGCCCCGCGCGCTCGGGCCCGCTCTCAGCGGGCGAGCAACCGCCCGAGCATCTCGTGGCCGGGAACCGGGGCGCAGGCGGCGGTCGCCGGCTCGCTGTAGGTGCCCCCCGGGCCGTCGACGGCGCTGTCGACCAGGACGTAGGGCACGGAGTCGGCGGTGTGGGTGCGCAGCGCCACCGGGGTGGGGTGGTCGGGCAGCAGCATCAGGCGCCACGGGCCGAGGTCGTCGAGTCCCTCGACCAGGCCCGCCAGGATGCGGCGGTCCCACGCCTCGAGCGCGGCCACCTTCGCGTCGAGGTCGCCGGCGTGGCCGGCCTCGTCGGTCGCCTCGACGTGGAGGAGGAAGACGTCGGCCCCCTCGGCCAGCGTGCGCAGGCAGGCGTCGCGCTTGGCCTCGTAGTCGGTGTCGAACCAGCCGGTGGCTCCGGGGACCTCGACGATGTCCATGCCGGTGAGCACGCCCAGGCCCCGGATGAGGTCGACGGCGGTGACCAGCGCCCCCTGCCGTCCGGTCGCCTCGGCGAACGACGGAAGGGCCGGCTGGTGGCCCTGGCCCCACAGCCAGACCTGGCTGGCCGCCAGGCCGGACGGGCCGACGATGGCCCGGCTGGCGTCCATCAGCTCGATGAGCCGCGGGGCCGCCGGTCCCCGGGGCAGCATCGCCGGGCGCCCGGTGAGGTCGTGGGGCGGCGTGCACTCGGCGTCGGCCCAGCTGGCGGGGGCCACGACGATGTGGCGGTACTGCACACCCGGGTGGAACTCGACCTCGCCACCGGCCCCGGTGCCCAGCGCGGCGTCGAGCGCTTTGATCACCACGGCCGCCTCGTCGGACGCCGGGTGGCCCCCGGCGAAGTCGAGCATCGTGCCGTCGGCCCCGATGTCGACCAGGTTGCAGCGGAAGGCGACCTGGTCGGGCCGCAGACGCAGACCCAGCGCCGCCGCCTCGATGGGCGCCCGGCCGGTGTGGTAGCGGGCCGGGTCGTAGCCGAGGATCGACATGTTCCCCACGTCGCTGCCCGGCGCCATCTTGGGCGGGATCACCGCCGCCCGCCCGACCTCGCCCCGCGCCGCCAGCGCCGCCAGATTCGGCATGGCGGCGGCCTCCAGCGGCGTGCGCCCACCCAGCTCGTCGACGGGCTCGTCGGCGCAGCCGTCGGGGACGCAGATCACGTACTTCACCGGACCAGTCTCGCAGGTGCGGCCCTCGGGCCCACCACGCGGCCAGGTCGCCCGGGCGGGGTCCCTAGGGTGTGAAGCCGGCGTGGGACATGGCCTCGGGGCAGGCGGTGACCAGCTTGGTCATGGCCAGGTCGAAGGCGGGGGTGCTCTCGATGGGCGACTGGTCGCCGTCGAAGGGGGCGGTGACGATCGTCTTGACCATCTCGTCGTCGATCGCGGTGGTCAGGCACGCCCGGTCGGCGTCGGTGAGCGACTGGTCGCCGGTGAAGGCCCGGACGAAGTAGCCCTTGATGTCGCTGCACGCCTGGAGGCCGTCGAAGAACGTCTCCCGCTGGGCGTCGGTGAGCTGGATGCCGAACGAGTCGGGCACCACCCCGGTGCTGGTCCGCAGCGTCGCCACCGACACCTTCCTGGACAGCGCCTCGACCCCGACCGTGTCGACGTAGGCCTGGGCGAAGCAGCGGTTCTGATCGGGCGAGTCGCCCATGCCGTTGCCGGTCGACGCCGTGACCAGGGCGTCGACGTAGGCGGCCGCATCGGTCCCGGCCGCGCCGGCGCCACCCGATCCGGACCCGGACCCGCCGCCGTCCTCGGCCGCCGCCGTCGTCGCCGGGACGTCGTCGTCCTTGCCGGCGTCATCGCCCCCACCCGAGCAGGCCGCGACCACGACGGCCACCAGCGCGACTGCACACGCGAGACGTCGCATGGCTCCCACTCCCCCCGGGTGTCGCCGCCGGGCGCAGTGCCGGCTGACGGCCACGACAGTAGTGGCGGGTTACCGCGCAGTCACCCCCGCTCGGTCAGCCCGGGGTGACGCACCGCTCGACGTGGGCCCGCACGGTGTCGAGGTCGGCGCCCAGCAGCTCGTAGCACTCGGGCCGGTCGAACAGGTCGGCCAGCGCCGGCGGCAGCGCCGGTCGGATGCCGGTGGCCTGCTCGACGGCGTCGGGGAACTTGGCCGGGTGGGCGGTGGCCAGGCACACGACCGGCCGCCCGCCGACGGCCCCGCCGAGCGCCCCGACCGCCCGGGCGGCGCCGATGCCGACGGCCGTGTGGGGGTCGGCCAGGTAGCCGGTGCGCCGGTGGAGGTCGGCGATCTCGGCCACGGTGGCGGCGTCGTCGAGGCTGGCGGCCGCGAACGTGGGGTCGTGGGGAGCCTCGACCGAGCCCACGGCCCGGAACCGGGTCATGAGCTCGGCGGTGGCGGCCCCGTCGCGCCCGAGCAGCTCGAACAGCAGGCGCTCGTGGTTGGACGACACCTGGATGTCCATGCTCGGGGTGAGCGTCGGCACCACCCCGGTCTGGGCCAGGTCGCCGGTGCGGGCCCAGCGGGTGAGGATGTCGTTGCGGTTGGACCCGATGACCAGCCGGTCGATGGGCGCGCCCGCCCGGCGGGCGATCCACCCGGCGAACACGTTGCCGAAGTTGCCGGTGGGCACGGCCACGTCGCACCGGCCGACCGCCGCCGTGGCCGTCGCGTAGTAGACGACCTGGGCCGCCACCCGGGCCCAGTTGATCGAGTTCATCGCCGACAGGCCGATGCGGCCGCGCAGCCCGGCGTCGGCGAACAGGGCCTTCACCAGATCCTGGCAGTCGTCGAACGTGCCCTCGATGGCCACGTTGTGGACGTTGGGGGCGTCGACGGTGGTCATCTGCCGGCGCTGGACCTCGGACACACGCCCCGCCGGGTGGAGCACGACGATGTCGAGCGTGGGCCGGCCCACGCAGGCGGCGATGGCCGCCGACCCGGTGTCACCCGACGTGGCCACCACGATGGTGGCCCGCTCGCCCCGGCGGGCCAGCTCGCGGTCGAACAGCCGGCCCACCAGCTGCAGTGCGACGTCCTTGAACGCCAGCGTGGGCCCGTGGAACAGCTCGACCACCGCCAGCCCCGGCTCGACCTCGACCACCGGGCACACGTCGGGGTGGTCGAAGGTGGCGTAGGCCTCGGCCACCAGCTCGTCGAGCTCGGCCCGGGCGAAGGAGCTGCCCTCCACGTAGGGCCACAGGACGTCGGCGGCCAGCTCGGCGTAGGGCCGGGCCCGGTCGTGCCAGCCGGCGGGCAGGCCCGGCCACGTCTCGGGCACGTACAGCCCGCCGTCGGCCGCCAGCCCGGCCAGCAGCACGTCGGCGAAGTCGAGGACCGGAGCCTGGCCCCGGGTGGAGACGTACTTCACCGGGGGCCGTCCGGCCCGATGACCCGCAGCACCGAGGTGATGCGGTCGACCGCCTCGAGGTGGCGGAGGTCGCGGATGGTGGCCTGCACGGCGGCCTCGCGGGCCACGTGGGTGATGAACACCAGCCGGGCCTCGTCGCCCAGCCCCTCCTGCTCCATCGAGCGGATCGACACGCCGTGGTCGCCGAAGATGCCGGCCACGGCGGCCAGCACGCCCGGCCGGTCGAGCACGTCGAGGTTGAGGTAGTAGGCCGTCTCGGTCTCGTCGACCGGCCGCAGCCGGGCGGTGCCCAGCGCGCCGACGGTGGCGTGGCTGCCCCGTGTGCGGTTGAGGGCGGCGTCGATGAGGTCGCCCAGCAGGGCGCTGGCCGTGGGGTCGCCGCCCGCGCCCCGCCCGTAGAACATGAGGTCGCCGACGGCGTCGCCCTCGACGAACACGGCGTTGAAGCTCTCGCGCACCGAGGCCAGCGGGTGGTCGGCCGGGACCATGGCCGGGTGGACCCGCACCGCCACCTCGCCGCCGTCGGGCCCGTCGTGCTGCTCGACGATGGCCAGCAGCTTGACCACGTACCCCATCTTGCCGGCGTAGTCGATGTCGGCGGTGGTGATGCCCGAGATGCCCTCGGTGAACACGTCGCCCGCCACCACCCGCACCCCGAAGGCGATGGAGGCGATGATGGCCGCCTTGGCGGCGGCGTCGCCCCCCTCGACGTCGGCCGTGGGGTCGGGCTCGGCGAACCCGAGCGCCTGGGCCTCGGCCAGCGCGTCGGCGTAGGAGGCGCCGGCCTCGGTCATGCGGGTGAGGATGTAGTTGGTGGTGCCGTTGACGATGCCGAGGATGCGGCCGATGCGCTCGCCGGCCAGCGACTCGCGCAGCGGGCGGATGAAGGGGATGCCCCCGGCCACGGCCGCCTCGAACAGCAGGTCGACGCCGGCCTCCTCGGCCGCCGCGAACAGCTCGGCCCCCGAGGTGGCCAGCAGCTCCTTGTTGCCGGTGACCACGGGCTTGCCGGCCTTGAGGGCGGCGAGCACCAGCTCGCGGGCCGGCTCGATGCCCCCGATGACCTCGACCACCACGTCGATGTCGGGGTCGACCACCAGGCCGGCGGCGTCGACGGTGAGCACCCCGTCGGCCAGCGCCACCGGGCGGGGCTTGGCCAGGCTGCGCACCGCCACCCGGGTGACCTCGAGGTGCAGACCCGTGCGGGCGGCGACGGCGGCGCGCCGCCGGTCGATCAGCGCTGCCAGCGGGGCGCCGACGTTGCCGCACCCGAGCAGGCCGACACGGACGGTATCGAGGGTCACCCGGGCCATGCTACGGGCGAGGGTGTGACGGGCACGAAGGCGGTTGGTCGCCGGCGCACGGTCAGCCGACGTCGAACCGCAGCAGGTCGTCGACCGTCTCGCGCCGCACGACCAGGCGGGCGTCGCCGCCGCGGGCGAAGACGACGGCGGGGCGGGGCACCTTGTTGTAGTTGGAGCCCATCGAGTGGCCGTAGGCGCCGGTCACCGGGGTGGCGAGGATGTCGCCCACCGCCAGGTCGGCCGGCACCCGGGCGTCGCGGACCAGCAGGTCACCCGACTCGCAGTGCTTGCCCACCACGGTCACGGTGCGGGGCCGGGGGGCGTCGGCGGCCCGGGGCAGGAAGGTCTCGTAGCCGCTGCCGTAGAGGACGGGGCGGGGGTTGTCGCTCATGCCCCCGTCGACCGCCACGTAGGTACGGATGCCGGGGACCTCCTTGACCGTGCCCACGGTGTAGAGGGTGACGGCGGCCTGGGCGGCGAGGGCCCGACCCGGCTCGGCGGTGATGCGGCTCCGGATGCCGGCGGCCCGGCAGGCGTCGATGACGACCCGGCCCCACTCGGTGAGCGTCGGCGCCTCCTCGCCCGTCACGTAGGGCACGCCCAAGCCGCCACCGACCGACAGCTCGGGAAGGTCGAGGTCGCGTACCCACGGCGCCACCACCTCGACCGCCTGGCGGAAGAAGTCGGCCACGAACACCTGGCTGCCGATGTGGAGGTGGACGCCCACGAGGTCGACCGCCGGCGAGGCGGTGGCCCGGTCGACGGCCTTGGCCAGGTCGCCGGCCGCCACCCCGAAGCCGAACTTCGAGTCGGTCTGGCCGGTCTGCACGAACTCGTGGGTGTGGGCCTCGACGCCAGGGGTGGCCCGCAGCAGGACCCGCGGCGTGCGGCCGTCGGCGGCGTGGAGCCGCTCGAGCCGGGCCAGCTCGTCGAAGCTGTCGACCACCGTGCGGCCGACACCGACCTGCCGGGCCCGGGCCAGCTCGGCCTCGCTCTTGTTGTTGCCGTGGAGCACCAGGCGGTCGGCCGGCACCCCTGCCGTGAGGGCGACGTGCATCTCGCCGCCGGTGGCCACGTCGAGGTGCATGCCCTCCTCGTTGACGAGGCGGGCCATGGCCAGGCACAGGAAGGCCTTGCCGGCATAGGAGACGCCGTCGCCGAAGGTGGCGACCGCCTCGCGGCACCGGGCCCGCAGGTGGTCCTCGTCGTAGACGAAGAGCGGCGTGCCGTAGCCGGCCGCCAGGTCGGCCAGGGAGCAGCCGCCGACCGCCAGCCAGCCGTCGCCGCCGATGGTGGCCGAGTCGGGCAGCAGGTCCCAGGGCAGCGGGCGCTCGTCGATGCCGCCCGGCCGCCCGCCGCTCACATCGACTCCGGCGCGGCCACACCCAGCAGGTCGAGGCCGACGGCGAAGCCGATGCGGGACGCCTCGACCAGCCACAGCCGGGCCTGGGTGGTGCCGGGGGGCACGTCGTCGCCGAGGACACGGCAGTCGTGGTAGAAGCCGTGGAAGCGGTCGGCCAGCTCGCGGACCCAGGCCGTCACCTTGTGCGGGGCCCGCTCGGCACAGGCCAGCTCGACGACCTCGGGCAGGGTCGACAATGTGCGCAGCAGCTCGAGCTCGCGCTCGTGGGTGAGGGGGGCCAGGTCGACGGCGGCCAGGTCGGCCCGGGCCACGCCCATCTCGCCGGCCCGCTTGCCGATCGAGTGGATGCGGGCGTTGGCGT
>DASXRH010000141.1:0-11555 GCA_036506715.1 Acidimicrobiales bacterium | reverse complement strand
GTGCCGTCCTCCTCCGCACCGCCGATCGCCCGCGCGCCGAGCCCGATCGCGTACACGAGCAGCAGGATCGGCAGGACCGTGGAGAACAGCCGGGCCTGGAGGTAGCCAGGGGCCGACGTGAACGAGATGGCGGGCTCGTTGCCGATGAGCGCCTGGACACCGGTGGGCAGGCCCTTGACGACGTCCTCGATCTGGCTGTTGTTCTCGACACTGGGCCAGAGGCCGACGATCGACGCCACACCCGCGACCATGCCGAGGGCCCACCACGCCGCGGCGCGCCGGCGATCGGCCAGCAGCCGGGCGAAGATGGTCATCGGTAGAGGTCGAGGAACGCGTCCTCGAGGTCGGCTTCCCTGCTCACGACGCGCTCGATGGTGAACTGCGCCGCCTTCTTGATCACGGCGTCCACCGTGCCCTCGACGACGACGGTGAGCACGTTGCCGTGCTCCTCCACGTCCACGACGCCGTCGACGCCCCGGAACTCGGCGGGATCGACGGGCTCGGCGAGGTGCAGGTCGAGTCGTTGCCGAGCCCGGGCGCGGATCTCGGCGACCTCGCCCGACGCGACGAGCTGCCCCCGGCGCAGGATGCCGACGCGATCGGCAACCCGCTCGACCTCGGGCAGGACGTGGGAGGAGAGGAACACCGTTGCGCCCCGGCCGACCTCCTCCTCCAGCAGCGTGAGGAACTCGTGTTGCAGCAGCGGATCGAGGCCTGAGGTCGGTTCGTCGAGGATCAGCAGCTCGGGCCGTCCGGCGAACGCCTGGATCACGCCGACCTTGCGCCTGTTGCCCGAGCTCAGCTCTCCGATCGGTCGGCCGGGGTCGAGGTCGAAGCGGTCCAGCAACTTCCTCACCGTCTCCTCGTCGAAGCCGCCGCGCAGGCTGCCGAGGAAGTCGATGGCCTCGCGCACGCGGTGGCGCGGGTCGAGGTGGAGGTCGGCGGGCAGGAACCCGATGCGGGCGCGGACCGCGCGGTCGTGGGGGGAACCGCCGAG
Source organism: Acidimicrobiales bacterium (assembly GCA_036506715.1). Taxonomy (GTDB): domain Bacteria; phylum Actinomycetota; class Acidimicrobiia; order Acidimicrobiales; family VFJN01; genus ZC4RG19. The sequence continues at coordinate 10,558 of DASXRH010000141.1, read as the reverse complement.
CACCAGCGCGCTGCCCGCCGTCGGCCGAAGGATGTCGAGCAGGAGCCGTATCGTCGTCGTCTTGCCGGCGCCATTGGGGCCGATGAAGCCGAAGACCTCGCCGCGCTCGACCGTGAGGTCGAGCTCGTCGACCGCGGTGAGCGACCCGAAGCGCTTCGTGAGCCCGACCGTCTGGACGACCGGCGCGCTCACGGGCACCGCTGCTGCCGAGCCCTGAGCATCACGCTCGCCTCCTTCGACCTGCCGACGGCTACCGCGAGGCCCTACCCGACGGGTCGCGGCGTGTCGGAGCAGTCATCGGGCTTCGACCCGTCGCTTCAGGCCCTCGGCCTCGACGTGCATGTAACGGCGGGTGAGCCGGGCGTACACGCGACCCAGGATGCCCGCGAGCGGACCGCTCATCTCGATGGTCAGCGCGACCCGGGTGCCGTCGTCGGTCGGTTCGAGGCGGTGGCCGGCGGCGGTGGTGATCCCCGGGCTCTTGGCCGCCCAGTCGAACGATCGCCCGGGCTCGACCGAGGTCACCCGCCAGACGGCGGCCCGCAGGCGGGGCTGTTTGACCCGGGCCAGGCTGCCGACGGCGACCGGGCCGTCGTCGAGACGCTCCACGCTGGTGACCGAGGCGGTCCACTCGGGCCAGCGCTCGATGTCGGCCAGCACCGTCCACACCCGGTCCGGTGGGGCGGCGATGTCGATTCCCACCTGCTCCATGACCCTACATGTACCATCTGGTACATGTAGGGACAAGCCGCTGCTCCCGCGCCCACCCCCGTTGCGGGCGGGGCGGGCGTGGAGGAAGCTGGCGGGATGGAGCGGGCGTCCCTCCACCGGGTGCGGGACATCTGCCGCGACCTGCCGGAGTGCGAGGTCGAGGGCGACCAGCACCACACGATCTCGGTGCGGGGCAAGACCATCGGCTGGCACACCGTCGACCACCACGGCGACGGCCGGGTGGCGTTGACCGTGAAGGCCGACAGGGGCGACAACGAGGTCCTGGTGGCCGCGGACCCGAGGAAGTTCTTCATGCCGCCCTACGTGGCCCGCCACGGGTACGTCGGCATCTACCTCGACCTCGGGGACGTCGACTGGGACGAGGTCCGGGAGCTGCTCACCGACGCCTACCGCCTGGTGGCCCCGAAGAGGCTCGCGGCCCTCGTCGATTAGGGTCCACTAACCGTCCTTCTTGCCGTGACCGTGGCCCTTGCCGTTCTCCCGGCCTCCGGCGGCCGGTGGCGCCTCGCCGCCGTCGGATGCGGGCGGCGGCGCCGGAGCGACCGTGGTGGGGGCGGTCGTCGACGTCGTCGCCTGTCCCGGCCCAGACGACCCGCCGCCGCCGGCGACCGCCCAGGCCAGCAGCGACACGACGAGGACCGCGATCACGACGGCGGCGAGGAGCGCCTCGACCAACCGGGCGGACGGGAACCGGGACCGGCCGGCCCGCGCCGCGGCGCCCGGTGGCAGCACCGCCGTGTGGTCGGCGGGCGCCGCGCGGGTGACGTCGCCGGGGCCGGCGCCGACGTCGGCCGTCTCCGGGAGCACCGCCGTGTCGTCGGCGGGCGCCGGTCGGGTGACGGCACCGGCACCCGTGGCGAACGCCGCCGTGGGGAACGCTGCCGTCGTGGTGGGGACGTCCTGCGCTCGTGTGCGTGCGACCACCGGCTCGGCCTGCCGGGCGCCGAGCGCGTCGGCGACCGCGTCCGCCGTAGGGCGGCGAGCCGGATCGTTCGCCGTCATGGCGGCGAGGACCTCGCCCAGCCACCCCGGGATGTCCCCGGGGATGCCCGGCGGGCGGTGGAGGCGGGCCACGGCGGCCTCGATGTGGCCGCCCGGATAGCACGGGCGACCGGTCACGCATTCGATCAGGACCAGCCCGAGCGCGTAGACGTCGGCCGCGGCGCCGGCGTGGCGGCCGGCCACCTGCTCGGGTGCCAGGTACGGGGCGCTCCCGACGACCTGGCCCGTTCCCGTGAGGCTCGGCGTGCCGGCCAACCGGGCGATGCCGAAGTCGGCCAGGCGGGCGTCACCGAGGTCGTCGAACAGGATGTTCGACGGCTTGACGTCGCGGTGCACGATGCCCCGGCGGTGGGCGTGGGCGAGGGCGCCGGCCACCTGGCCGCCGACCGCGAGCGCCCGCTCGACGCCGATGCGGCCGGCGGCGAGCTCGGCGGCCAGCGTCGGGCCGTCGGCGAGGTCCAGCACGAGGTAGGGGTCGCCGTCATGGGTGCCCGAGCCGAGAAGCTTCACCAGGCCGGGGTGGTCGAGGTGGGCGAGGACGTCGAGCTCGGCCCGGAAACGGCCCGCGCTCCCCGGCTCGACGTTGTGCATCACCTTCACCGCGACCGGGCGGTCGGTGGCGGTGTCGGTGGCCCTGAAGACCTCCGCCATGCCGCCTCGGCCGAGCAGCCCGCGCAGGCGGTAGCGCCCGTCGATCACGTCGGTCCGTGCACCCACCTCCCGTGCGTACCCCCGAGGGGGTGCCGTCATGCCGGGCGCAGATCCGCGCGCCGGGTCCAGGTCGTGGTGTCGAGCACCAGCGTGGCCGGCCCGTCGCGCAGCTCGATCCGCCCGGCGCCGGCGGCGGCCGTCCCGAACGGGTTGGCGAACCGGTCGGTTCCGTGCAGCGGGACCTCGGCCCCCCCGACCGTGAGCGGCCCGGTGGTCGAGAACCGGATCTCGCCCTCGGACGGCGACGAGTAGGCGACGTCGAACCCGGCCGGCAGCCCGTCGGCGCCGGCGCCGAGCGGCGTGGCGGTGACCGGCGCGGCGGTGACGGCGGCGGCGAAGGCGTCGAAGCTGCCCCAGCGGGAGTGGTCGCCGACCTGGACGATCCACGCGTCGTCGGCGCCGCCCGGGGCCACGAGGTCGAACGGCTGGGTCAGCCCGTTGGTGAACGTCACGGTCGGGTCGTGGGTCCGCCACTCCGTCGGCCGCCACGACCACAGGGCGACGTAGCCGTCGCCCTTGCGGCCGAGGGTCCAGTTGCCTGCCTGGCGGACCTCGTCGAACCGCTCGGTGGGGAAGTACGCGTGGGTGAACGGCAGGTACGAGAACGTCTCCAGCGGCCCCGGCCCGTTGGCGGCGTAGCGGGGGGCGTAGAGGTGGACGGCCGCCGCACCGACCTGGGCGCTGCGGGGCATGGCCCCGGTGCCGGTCCAGTACATGTCGGCGTCGACCCAGCGGGTGCCGGGCCGGGGCTCGTTGCCGGGCAGGGTCGTGAACACGACCGCGTCCTCGTCCAGGGTGGCCTGCCAGGCGTGGTACTGCTGGCCGAAGCACCCGGGCCGGTAGTCCTGGGCGCTCGACAGCATGGCGTCGGGGCTGCGCCAGGTCACCGTGTCGACCTCGGTGAGCAGCCCGACGTTGATGAGGCAGCGCAGCTGGTAGGCGAGTTGGCGGGCCACGGCGGGGTCGCCGCCGGCGATGTCGACGAGCGGCTTGAACGGCTTGAACAGCTCGGTCTCGAACAGGGAATGCTCGTCGATGGTGGCCAGGGTGGCGGGCACGGTCTGCCAGGCGGTGAGGGCGCCGCGGTCCCACCAGAACTCGATGGCGTCGGGGTCGTCGTAGCTCACCCCGGGGACGGCGGACACCGGATCGGTGGTGAACGGCTCGTCGACGTCGATCGGGGCGCCCATGTGGGTGCGGTCGACGAAGGTCTCGGGGCTGGTGGCGATGCGGCGGATCACCTCGGGCAACCGGTACCTCGTGGCCCCGGCCAGGAGCACGGCCCCGGTGTCGCCCCGCGACGGATAGGGCACGTCGCTGGTGGCGAACAGCAGCTTCATGGTGCCGAACACGTCCTCGTCGGTGGCCCTGCTCTTGTCCTTCATGTACGACCGGCCGTGGGTCACGCCGTTGTTGCCGCTGACCTGGTGGACAGCCAGGTCGTACAGGAACAGGTCGAGCATCACCGCCGCCCGCCGGGCAACGTCCCGCTCGCCGAACTCGGTGAGCAGGGTCAGGGCCTGGATGTCCTCCTGGTAGTAGACGTCGCTGTGCCACTCGGAGAAGCCCCAGGTGGCCTTCTCGTCGAGCCAGGCCTCGACGCGCCCGCGCCCGCGGTCGGCGTGGGTGGCACCAGTCTCGCCGGTGACCGTGAACGTCCGGCGGGGCACGGCCAGCCCGGCCAGGTACTCGAGGGTGTGGAAGATGATCCGGTGGTTCTCGCTCCAGAACCACTTCTGGTCGATGACCCCGGCGGGCAGCGGGTCGGTGTACCAGTAGCGGAAGCCCTGGAACCGCTGCTCGATGGCGGCCCGCAGCTCGGGGCTGATCTCGCCCCGGTGTCCGTACCAGATGGCGACCAGTTGCATCATGTCGAAGTCGCTCGTGTCCTGGAACGCGTCGATCTTGGCGAACACGGCGGCGAAGTCGGCCGGGGTGACGGTCGCCCCGTCGAACGCGAACCCGGGATCGCGGTCGGCCCGGGTCAGGTGGGCGAGCACGCTGGTGGGGGAGGTCGGGGTCAGCTGCCCGGTGGCGAAGCGGAGGAAGTCGTCCTGGCGGGCGTGCCAGCCGCGGGCGTCGACGTAGCCGTTGCCGTCGCCCAGGCCGCCGCCGCCCGACGGACCGCCGCTCACCCCACCCGGGACCCGGCACGCCACGGCCGTCAGCCCCACCACCACGACCAGCACGGCCGCCACTCGTCGCACGGTGCGGTCTCCTCCTCCTCGACCCCGGTCGCGGGTGACACTAGGCGGCCGCTCACCGTGGGCGCCGGGTGGCGGCGTCGGCGGCGACCTCGTCGAGCAGGCCCCAGGTGGCCTCGGCCAGGGGAGCCCAGTCGAGCGCGGCCCGCCGCTCGGGGACGGCAGCCCGGGCCCGGTCGAGCGTGGCGTCGTCGAGGGCGTCGATGGTGGCGGCGAGGTCGGCGGCGGTGCGGCCGTAGGGGATGGCCAGCCCGCCCAGCGCCTCGGCCAGGTACGACCAGGGCGAGACGAGGGCGGGCAGCCCGGCGCCCACCGCGTCGGCCACCTGGCCCGTGGTGAGGTAGGTGCCGCCCTCGAGCGGCATGGCCAGCACGTCGACGGTGGCCAGCCGCCGGTCGTAGACCTCGCGGGGCACCTCGGCGTAGGGCAGCGCGGTGATGCGGGGGTCGTCGGGCACCGTCTCGCCGTCGTGGTTGAGGACGAGCAGCTGGACGTCGTCCCTGCTCGACGCGTGGAACCCGTCGAGCAGCAGCTGGGTGGCCTTGCCCGGCCGGGGAGCGCCGACCGAGCCGATGCGCAGCCGGCACGGCGCGAGCCCCAGCTCGCGCTCGGCCTCGGCCCGGTCGGTCGTCGCCAGGCCGGTCATCAGCGGGCCCCAGTGGCCGTGGGGGATCACCACGTGGCGGGCATCCGGGGCGAAGTCGTAGCGCGCCGTGATCGCGGCCCGGCCCCATTCGCTGTGGTGGACGACGCCGGCGGCCACCGCCGCCCAGGGCCGGTAGAGGTCGGCGTTGCCCGGGTCGGCGTGGGGGGCGAGGTTGTGCTGGGTCCACACCACCGGCACCCCGGTGGCCCGCAGGTTGTCGGCCACGCGCTGGGCCCGGCGGGGTGACGGGCCGGTCAGCCACTCGGGCCAGTGGAGGTGGACGACGTCGACGTCGGCCAGCGCCGCCGCCAGCTGCTCGCGGTCGTCGAGCAGGTGATAGGGGACGGGCCGGACGTCGACCCGCTCGGCCAGCGGGGCGTAGAGGCACCGGTGGTACCAGTGGTGGTCGGCCGAGGAGACGACCCGCAGCTTGGCGGTGACCGACCAGCGGAACCGGACCTCGGTCGCCGGGACCAGCTCGACCTGGTGGACGGCCCGCAGCTCGCCGTTGACCGAGCGCCACTCGGCCAGCCCGTCGACGTCGACGGTGGTGACCCGTGCCCCGGCCGGGCCCCCGGCCGTGACGTGGAGCGGCTGGCCGGGCGCCTCGGGGACGAGGACGGCCAGCGCGCCCGGCGGGTCGGGGAAGGCCAGCTCCTCGTCGACCGTCAGCGTCCGGCCCTCGACCCGGTAGCGGGCCCGGCGGGTGCCGTCGAGCCGGTCGGGCTCCTCGCCGAGCGGGGCGGCGGTGGCCCGGAAGGTGTCGTGGGCGAGGTCGAGGCCGCCTGGGGCGTGGTCGATGCCGGTCGCCCGGCCGCCCGGTGCGAACCGGTGCTCACCCCGCCAGGCCAGCGGCACGAAGCAGGTCAGCGGCTGGTCGGTGGGCACGTCGAAGAGGCCGGGGTGGCGGGGGGCGGGCGCGTAGTCGGCGCCCGGGCCGCCGACCACGGGCAGGGCGAAGCCGAGCCGGGGGTCGCGCCGGGCCCACACGCCGATGCGGTCCCCGAAGTCGAGCCATTCGTCGGCCGGCGGGAAGGTGACCCGCGCCGGGACGGGCGGCGGCTCGGGGCCGGCCCGCCGGAGGTCGAGCGCCGCGGAGACCAGCTTGCCGGCGCAGTCCAGCGTCATCTGCAGTCGCCGGAACGGTCCCCGGTAGCGGAAGGGCGCCCGCCGCTTGTGGGCGACGACCAGCCCGCCGTCGAACCAGCCGGAGGCGCCATCGGCCGCGGCCCGGGCGAGGCCCCACCAGCGGTCACCGTCGCCGGCCAGCCCCCGGCGCAACAGCAGCGCGGCCAGCTCGGCTGTGTGGCACACGGCCAGCGCCCCGATCGACCGGCCCCACGGCAGGGCGGCGCCGCAGGGCGTGGCGACCGCGGCGACCAACCGGGCGGCGGAGGCGACGCCCCGGTCCCACACCGGGCCGAGGCGGTCGGCGAACGGCTCGGCGAACAGGTAGGCGTCGACCGTGTACATGTCGACCTGGCCCCGGCCGGTGGTCGAGTCGTCCAGCCAGCCGTCCGGGCTCTCGGCCAGCAGGGCGGCGACCCGGGCCACCAGGCCGTCGACCACCGCGGCGTCGACGTCGAGCCCGAGCGCCGCCCGGGCCAGCTCGCACCGGGTGAGCACGACGGCGTAGTTCCGGGGGAGCACGCCCTGGTCGAGCAGCGGGATCCAGTCCCGGCTGTCGGCGGCCTCGACCACCACGTCCCGGGTGGCCGGGGCCAGGGCGTCCAGGCCGCCGAGACGGACCGCGGTCTCGGCGATCCGGTACGAGAAGAACGTGTGGGTGCGGCGGGCCGGCGTGGCAGCCAGGCGGTCGTGGAGCACGGCCTCGACGTCGAGGTCGCCGAGGCGCGCCACGCCAGCCTCCCGCAGCAGCCCGAGGGTGAACACGAGGTCGGCGTGGGCGTCGGCGTCGACCCGGTGGCCGGCGAGGGTGGCGGGCAGGACCAGACCGGGGGCCACGCCGCTCAGGGCACCCAGGTCGGCCAGCACCGTCGTGGCCAGCGCCACCAGGTCGTCCGCGATCGCGCCCACGGCGTCGGGACACTACCTGCCCCTACAGTCGGCGGCCGTGGTCGACACCCCCGCCCGCGGCAGCGACATGGTCCAGGTGCGCACGCTGCGAAGCCACGACGCGCTCGTGGCCCGCCTCGCCGCGCTCGACGTCGACCTCGCCGTGGACCCCGAGGTCGACCCCGGCGGGCCCCTGGCCCGGCCGCTGGCCGTGGCCGGGCGGGAGGCGGCCAACCGGTTCTGCGTCCTGCCCATGGAGGGGTGGGACGGCGGCGCCGACGGCCGCCCGACCGACCTGGTCCGCCGGCGCTGGCAGCGTTTCGGCGCCGGGGGCGCCGGGGTCGTGTGGGCCGAGGCCACGGCCGTGCGGGCCGACGGGCGGGCCAACCCCCGCCAGCTGGTGCTCGACGCCCGCACGGCCGACGACCTCACCGCCCTGCGGCGCGAGCTGGTGGCGGCCCACGCCGCCGCCGGCGGGTCGCGCCACGGACCGGTCGTCGGGCTGCAGCTGACCCATTCCGGCCGCTGGAGCCGGCCCGAGGGCCCGCCCCGGCCCCGGGTGGCCTACCGCCACCCGCTACTGGACCCCCGTGCCGGCGTCGACGGCGACGAGGCTGTGTTCTCGGACGCCGAGCTCGACGCCCTGGTCGACGACTACGTGCGGGCCGCGGTGCTGGCCCGGCGGGCCGGGTTCGACTTCGTGGACGTCAAGCACTGCCACGGCTACCTGCTCCACGAGCTGCTGTCGGCCGTCGACCGGCCCGGGCCCTACGGCGGCGACCTGGCGGGGCGCACCCGGTTCCTCCGCCTGGTCGCCGATGGCGTCCGGGCCGAGGTACCCGGGCTGGCGCTGGCCGTGCGGCTGTCGGCCTTCGACCTCGTGCCCCACGCCACCGGCGGGGACGGGCGGGGCGTCCCCGAGCAGACCGGCCGGTACCGCTACGCCTTCGGCGGCGACGGCACCGGGCTCGGCGTCGACCTGACCGAGGCCCACGAGCTGATCCGTCTGGCCCGCGGCTGGGGCGTCGACCTGGTGTCGGTCACCGCCGGCAGCCCGTACTACTGCCCCCACGCCCAGCGCCCGGCCTGGTTCCCGCCGTCCGACGGCTACCGGCCGCCCCGCGACCCGCTGGTCGAGGTCGCCCGCCTGGTGGATGCCACGGCCGAGCTGGCCCGGGCCCATCCCGACGTCACCGTGGTCGCCTCGGGCCTCAGCTACCTCCAGCAGTGGCTGCCGCAGGCGGGGCAGGCGCTGGTCGGCGGCGGCGGGGCGGCCGCGGTCGGCTACGGGCGGATGGCCCTCAGCTACCCCCACCTTCCCCGCGACGTCCTGGCGGGCCGGCCGCTGGAGCGGACCCAGATCTGCCGGACGCTCTCGGACTGCACGACCGCGCCCCGCCAGGGCCTGGTGTCGGGGTGCTACCCCTACGACCCCTTCTACAAGGCGCTGCCCGAGCGGGACGTGCTGGTCGAGGCCAAGCGGCGCGTCGAGATCACCGCCCGGGTGCCGTCGTGAGCCGCCCGGCGGTCGTCCTGTCGATGCACCCGGGGCTGGAGCGCCACGCCCTCCGGCCCGGGCACCTGGCCGCGCTGGCCGAGGTGGCCGACCTGCTCGACCCGGTCGCGGTCCAGGCCCTGCCGCCCGACCGGGCCGGCGCGGTGTTGGGCCGGGCCGACGTGCTGCTCGGCCACTGGGGCTGCCTGCGCGTGGACGAGGCGCTGCTGGCCCGGGCGCCCCGCCTGCGGATGCTGGCCTACGCCGCCGGCACCCTGCGCGACACGGTCACCCGGGCGGCCTTCGCCCGCGGGCTGCGGGTCACCTCCGGCGCCGCCGCCAACGCCGTCCCGGTGGCCGAGTACACGGTGGCGGCGATCCTGTGGGCCAACAAGGCGGCGTTCGTCGAGCGCGAGCGCCTCCGGGGGGTCGAGCTCCCGCCGCTGCCGCGGCGCCACCCGGTCGGCAACTGGGCCAAGCGGATCGGCCTGGTCGGCGCCTCCCATGTCGGCCGGGCCGTGGTCGAGCTGCTGCGCCCCTACCGGTGCTCGGTGGCGGTGGCCGACCCCTTCCTCGGGGCGGAGGAGGCGGCGACGCTGGGCGTCGACCTCGTCGACCTGGACGAGCTGCTGGCCACCAGCGACGTCGTCAGCCTCCACGCCCCGGCGCTGCCCGAGACCGAGCGGATGATCGGGGCCGGCGAGCTCGCCCGGATGATGGACGGCGCCACGCTGGTCAACACCGCGCGCGGCGTGCTGGTCGATCACGATGCCCTGGTGGCCGAGCTGCGCACCGGCCGGCTGACCGCGGTGCTCGACGTCACCGACCCGGAGCCGCTGCCGCCCGACCACCCCCTGCTCCACATGCCCACCTGCGTGGTCACGCCCCACCTCGCCGGGTCGCAGGGCACCGAGCTGTCCCGCCAGGCCGAGCTGGTGATCGAGGAGATCCGCCGGTTCGCGGCGGGCGAGCCGCCCCTGTACCCGGTCGTGGCGGCCGACGTGGGGCGGGTGGCGTGACCGGCCCGGTCGCGCTGCCCCCGCTCCGGCCCGGCCGCCGCATCACCGGCATGGCGGCGGTGCTGCTGCCCTTCGACGAGACCGGCGCCGTCGACTGGGACGCGCTGGCCGCCGGCGTGGAGCGCACCGCGGCGGCCGGCCTGGTCCCGGCCGTCAACATGGACACCGGCTACGGCCCCGCGCTCGACACCGCGGCCCGGGCCCGGGTCCTGGCGGTCACGGCGGCCGCGCTGGCCGGAGCCGAACCGGCGCCGGGCTGGACGTTCGTGGCCGGCGCCCACGTCGACGACCCCTCCCCCGAGTTCTCGGCCGGCGCCCACCGGGCGGCGCTGGCCGAGGTCGCCGCGGCCGGCGGGGTGCCGATCCTGTTCCCGTCGGCCGGGCTGGCCGGCCTGGCCGACGGCGCGGTGGCCGAGGCCCACGCCGCGGTGGCCCCGGCCGTCGACCGGCTCCTCGCCTTCGAGCTGGGCCGGCAGTTCCACCCCGTGGGCCGGATCTGGAGCCTGGCCACGTTCACCGCTGTGCTCGAGATCCCCCAGGTCGTCGGGGCCAAGCACTCCTCGCTGGACAGGGTGCCCGAGTGGCGGCGGCTGGCGGTGCGGGACGAGCGCCGGCCCGACTTCCTCGTGCTCACCGGCAACGACCTGGCCATCGACATGGTGCGGTGGGGCAGCGACTACCTGCTCGGCCTGGCCACGTTCGCGCCCGAGGCCTTCGCCTGCCGGGACCGGCT
>DASXRH010000140.1:0-3795 GCA_036506715.1 Acidimicrobiales bacterium | reverse complement strand
CAGTCGGCCTGGGGCGCGACACCTTCGCACTGGGTGGCCGCCGCGGCGGTGCCCCACCAGGGGAGATCGTCCATGGCCCGCAGTCTGGCAGCGGCGCTCAGGCCACCTTGCCCAGCAGCCGGACGAAGGTGTCGACGTCCTGGGCTCCGGGGATCGACCACCGGCCCTCGATCACGAAGGTCGGGACCGCGTGGATGTCGAGGTCGCCGGCCCGGCGCTCCTCGGCCCGCACGGTCTCGGCGTGGGCCCCGGTGGCCAGCGCCTCGGCCGCCAGGTCGGGGTCGAGGCCGACCTCGCCGGCCAGATCGGCCAGCACGCCGTGGTCGGCGATGTCGAGGTTGTCGGTGAAGTAGGCCCGGAACACCCGCTGGACCAGGGCGCCCTGGACATCGGGCCCGGCCGTCGCCAGCGCCCAGGCGGCCAGCCGGTGGGCGTCGAAGGTGTTGAGCCGGCGCTTTCCCTCCCACCGGAAGTCGATGCCGACATCGCCGCCCAGCAGCGACAGCCGGGCGTGGGAGTGGGCGACCCGGCCCGATCCGCCGAACTTGCGGGCCAGGTAGTCGGCCAGGTCCTGGCCCCCGGCCGGCACCGTGGGGTCGAGCTCGAACGCCCGGTGGATCACCTCGACGTCCTTGCCGTCGTCCCGCAGCCGGGCCACGACCTCCTCGAAGCGGCGGGTGCCGACGTAGCACCACGGGCAGACCATGTCCGACCAGATCTCGACGTGCACGCTCGCGACAACCGGGTCGCCCCCGCCGCCTATTCCGGGCGTCCGCCCGGCGGGGCGGACCGGTACCGTGGCGCCATGACGCGGCCCCGCTTCCGCTACAGCCGCTGGGACGGCACCCAGGTCGGCTTCGACCTCGATGCCGATGCGGTCCTCGAGCAGATCACCGACGACCTGCTCTACCACGGCGACCTGCACGCCGCGCTGCGCCGGCTGCTGCAGCAGGGGTTCCGCGACCGGCAGGGCCAGAACGTGCAGGGCGTGCGCGACCTGCTCGACCGGCTGCGCCGCGAGCGCCAGGAGCGGCTCGACCGCTTCGACCTGGGCGGCGTCTACGACGAGATCGCCGAGGAGCTGCGGGAGGTCGTGCAGACCGAGCGCGACGAGATCGACCGCCAGGTCCAGGCGGCCCTGAACAGCGGCGACCCCCGGCGGGCCGAGACCGCCCAGGGCGCGGCCGACGAGCGCAACATGCAGCTCGAGATGCTGCCGTCCGATCTGGCCGGCATGGTGCGCGAGCTGCAGAGCTACGAGTTCGCGTCGGCACAGGCCCAGCAGCGCTTCGACGAGCTGATGGAGAAGCTGCGCCAGCAGGTGCTCGACAGCTACGTCAACCGCATGACCGGCGCCGTCGACTCGATGACCCCCGAGGACATGGCCCGGCTCAAGGACATGATGGCCGAGCTCAACCAGATGCTCGAGGCCCGGTCCCGGGGCGAGGAGCCCGACTTCGACGGGTTCATGGAGCGCTACGGCGACTTCTTCCCCGAGAACCCCCAGAACCTCGACGAGCTCCTCGAGGTGCTGGCCCGGCGCATGGCGGCCATGCAGGCCCTGCTCGCCTCGATGTCGCCCGAGCAGCGGGCCCAGATCGCCCAGCTGGCCGAGCAGCTGCTGGAGGACATGGACCTGCGCTGGCAGGTCGACCAGCTGGGCGCCCAGCTGCGGGGCATGTTCCCGGGGATGGGGTGGGACCAGGGCTACGAGTTCCGGGGGCAGGACCCGCTGGGCCTGGCCCAGGCCGCCTCCACGCTGGAGGAGCTGGGCGACCTCGACCGGCTCGAGCAGCTGCTGCGGGGGGCGGCCAATCCGGGCGCCCTGGCCGAGGCCGACATCGACCGGGCCCGCGAGCTGATGGGCGACGACGCGGCCCGCAGCCTCGACGAGCTGGGTCGCCTGGCCCGCATGCTCGAGGAGGCGGGTCTCATCGACCAGCGCGAGGGCCGCATGGAGCTCACGCCCAAGGGCCTGCGCCGCATCGGCCGCAACGCGCTGCACGACCTGTTCGCCCGGCTGGCCCGCGACAAGCTGGGCCGCCACGAGCTCGAGCGCTCGGGCGCCGGGCACGAGCGCACCTACGAGACCAAGGCCTACGAGTTCGGCGACCCGTTCAACCTCAACATCGAGCGCACGGTCCGCAACGCGGTCAGCCGCACCGGCGGCGGCACGCCGGTCCACCTGGCGCCCGACGACTTCGAGGTCGAGCGCACCGAGCAGCTGGTGCGGTCGTCCACCGTGCTCATGCTCGACCTGTCGCTGTCGATGCCGATGCGCGACAACTTCCTCGCCGCCAAGAAGGTGGCGATGGCCCTGCACTCGCTGATCTCGATGCAGTTCCCCCGCGACTACCTGGGCCTGGTCGGGTTCAGCGAGGTGGCCCGCGAGATCCGCCCGCAGGACCTGCCCGAGGTGTCGTGGGACTTCGTCTACGGCACCAACATGCAGCACGCGTTCCAGATCAGCCGGCGCCTGCTGTCGCGCCAGACCGGCACCAAGCAGATCATCATGATCACCGACGGCGAGCCGACGGCCCACTTCGAGCCGGGCATGTCCGAGCCGTTCTTCTCCTACCCGCCGGTACGAGAGACAGTGGACGCCACCCTGCGCGAGGTGATGCGCTGCACCCGCGAGGGCATCAAGATCAACACGTTCATGCTCGATCCCAACGGCCACCTGCGCACGTTCGTCGAGAAGCTCACCCGGCTGAACAAGGGACGGGCCTTCTTCACCTCGCCCGAGACGCTGGGCGACTACGTGCTCGTCGACTTCATCGAGCAGAAGCGCGAGATGCGCCGAGCCGGCGGCGGCCGCCGCTCGGCTTAGGTGAAGACCGCCGTCACGGCGCCGAGGAGGTCGAGCAGGCCGCTCGACGGGTAGGGCAGCGTCGGGTCGGTGGTGGTGGGCGTCTCGGTGGTGGTCGGTGTCTCGGTGGTGGTCGGTGTCTCGGTGGTGGTGGGCGCCTCGGTGGTGGTGGGCGCCTCGGTGGTGGTCGGTGTCCCGGTGGTGGTGGTGTTCCGGGGCCGGGTGGTGGTCGTCATGGGGACGACCTCGCCGGTCACCGTGTCGACCGTGGTGCCCGGGAGCAGCGGGACGATCACGTCCTGGCCCGACGCGGGGTCGACCACCCGGGCCCGCACCGGGTCGGGGCGCATGATGCCGCCGCTCGGCCCGAACGCGACGGCGACCGCCGGCTGGCTGGGGGGCAGGTCCGCGGGCCGGCCGTCGTCGTCGGTGGGGACGGTGACCCCGTTGATGGGCGAGGCGAACTGGTTGGTGGCGTTGCTCGACCGGTTGAGCCAGCCGAGGCCGAGGATGAGCACGACCAGCACCGCGGCCACCAGCGTGACCCGGGTGGAGGGGGTGGCGGTGGGGGCGCGCTCGGCCGGGGCGGGAGCGTCCCCGGGCGGCAGCGAACGCTGCTCGGTCATTCCTTCCCCCAACGGCACGACGTCATCTTGCATGCACGAAGGGCGAAATGCCAACGCTCTGACCGGAGTGTGCGCTCTCAGTGGTCAGACAGCCGTGACTGGTAAACGGCCAGCGTGGCGGCGTCGTAGGCCACGAGGACGACCCGTGCCACCCGCGTGGGGGTGTCCCGGAGCGTGGTGACGGCCACGGTGGCCGCCGCGTCGCGGGGGTAGCCGTAGATGCCGGTCGAGATGGCGGGGAAGGCGATCGAGCGGGCGCCGATCTCGTCGGCCACGGCGAGGGAGCGGCGGTAGGCCGAGGCGAGAAGGTCGGGCTCGCCCGCATCGCCGCCGTGCCAGACAGGCCCGACGGCGTGGATG
>DASXRH010000139.1:0-10320 GCA_036506715.1 Acidimicrobiales bacterium | reverse complement strand
GAAGCGGCCGCCCTCGCGGGTGACGACCACGGCGTCGGGGTGGGCCAGGGCGGCGTCGAGCGCCGCGGTCCAGCCGCCGGTCACGGCGACGGCGCCGCCCAGCAGGCCGTCGAGCAGCGGCCCGACGTCGGGGCGGCGGGGGCGGACGTGGCCCCGGACCGGCTCGCCCACCGGCGGCGGCATGCGGGGCGACGCGGCGGTCCCGAGGGCGAGGACGGCCCCGGACACGTCGCCCTCGGCCAGCACGCCGAGCGCCCGGCGGCCGGCGTCGACCGAGTCGACCACCACGGCGGCCAGGGCCTCGCCGCAGGCGGCCTCGGCGGCGGCCTCCCACCCCGAGTCGATGTCGACCAGGTCGAGCAGCGTGCCCACCACCCCGGCCACGGCGGCCAGCCGCTCGGTGCCAGCCCGGGAGCGGGCCTGGTCGAGGGCGAGGGCCAGGGCCTCGGCCCGGGCGGTCCAGCTGTGCCGGTCGGCCACGGCGGCGTCCCGGCGGGACTCGGCGGCGGTGGCGGCCTCGGCGGCCGTGGCCACCGCGGCCCGGGCCGCCGCCAGGGCGGCGGTGAGGCGGGCCTCGTCGGCCGCACCCGCGGCCCCGGCCACGCCCGCGGCCTCGGCGGCCAGGCGGTCGAGGCGGTCCCGCAGGGTGGCGGCCCGGCGCTCGGCCCGCTCGGCGTCGGCGCCGGCCCGGTCGAGCGCCGTGCGCAGCGCACCCAGCTCGGCCCGGAGCTCGCCGGCCCGGCCGGAAGGCGCCGGCACGCCCTCGCCCCACTCGTGCTCGAATGCGGCCTGCGCCTCGGCCAGGCCGTCCTCGTCGGCGGCCAGGGCCTCGGCCTGGGGGGCCAGGCCCTCGTCCTCGGCGGCCGCGGCGGCGAGGTCGGCCCGCAGCCGGGCCGAGTCGGCCTCCAGGCTGGCGATGACCCCCTGGTCGACGGCGGCGGCCCGCTCGCGGTCGACGCCCCGGCGCCGCTCGGCCAGCAGCGCCAGCTGGCCCCGGGCCTTCTCCCGCAGCGCCTGGGCCCGGGCCAGCGCGTCGCCCACCTCGCTGCCGCCCAGCGTGCCCAGCTCGGCCTCGGCGCCCATGACCGCGGTGTCGAGGTCGGCGAGGCGCCGCTTGAGCAGCACCTCCTCGTTGCGCTGCTCCGCCCGGGCGGCGGTGGCGTCGCCCAGCCGGCGCTTGAGGGTGGCCAGCTCGCGGCCCGCCACGAACACGTGCAACGCCCGCAGCTCGGCCACCAGGTCGCCGTGGCGGCGGGCGGCGTCGGCCTGGCGCTCGAGCGGGCGCAGCTGGCGGCGCACCTCGCGCAGCAGGTCGCCGAGGCGGGTCATGTTGGTCTCGGTGGCGGCCAGCCGGCGCTCGGACCGCTCCTTGCGCTTGCGGTGCTTGAGGACGCCGGCCGCCTCCTCGATGATGAGCCGCCGGTCCTCGGCGCGGGCGTTGAGCACGGCGTCGATCTGGCCCTGCCCCACGATGACGTGCTGCTGGCGGCCGACGCCGGTGTCGCTGAACAGCTCCTGCACGTCGAGCAGCCGGCAGGGCACGCCGTTGATGGCGTACTCGCTCTCGCCCGACCGCCACAGCGTGCGGGTCACCGTGACCTCGCTGAACTCGATGGGCAGCAGGCCGGCGCCGTTGTCGATGGTGAGGCTCACCTCGGCCCGCCCCAGCGCCGGGCGCCTGGAGGTGCCGGCGAAGATGACGTCCTCCATCTTCTGGCTGCGCACGGCCGACGGGGCCTGGGCGCCGAGCACCCAGCCGATGGCGTCGACGACGTTGGACTTGCCCGAGCCGTTGGGGCCGACGACGACGGTCACCCCGGGCTGCATCTCCAGCACGGTCGACTCGGCGAACGACTTGAACCCCTTGAGCGTCAGCGCCTTGAGGAACATCGGATCACGAGGCTAGGTGAGCAGGGGGTCCGCCCGGTGCACCCCCGAGGTGTTCCCGCCGGTGCGGCCGCTCACACCTGGCAGCTCGGGCACCAGTAGGTGAGCCGGCCGCCGCTGCGCTGCTTGGTCACGGTCTGGCGGCAGCGGCGGCACGGCTCGCCGTCGCGACCCCACACCTGCAGCTCCTCCTGGAAGGCGCCGGCCTTGCCGTGGAGGTCGGTGAAGAGGTGCTCGTCGATGGAGGTGCCGTGGTGCTTGGTGGCCTCGTGGAGGATCTCGACCAGCGACCGGTAGAGGCGCCGGATCTCCATGGTGGACAGCGTGCTGACCTCGCGGTCGGGGCGCAGGCCGGCGTCGTGGAGGATCTCGTCGGCGTACAGGCCGCCCAGCCCCACCACGAACGTGGGGTCGAGTAGCAGCGCCTTGAGCTTCTCGGTCCGCCGGGCCACCAGCGCCTGCGCGAACGCCGTCCACGAGACCGGCCGGGCCACGGGGTCGAGCCCGAGGTTGGCCAGCTCGGGCACCTCCTCGGCCAGCAGATCGGCGGTGACCACGAAGGCCTCGGCCTCGTGCTCGGGGTCGGCCATGCGCAGCTGGCCGCCCTGGGTGAACGACATGACCAGCATCGTGTCCTTGGCCGGGTCGTCCTTGGGGGCGGCCCGCAGCAGCCCGCCGGTGGCGCCGATGTCGACGACCATCAGCTCGCCGCTGTCGAGCGTGAACACGAGCAGCGACCCCCGCCGCTCGACGGTCTTGATCTTGGTGCCCTCGACCCTGCTCTGGAACGCCTTGCGGGAGCCGTTGCGGTGCACGGCCTTGGCCACCGGCACCTCGACCGACTTGACGCGACGTCCGACCGTCTCGCGCTCGAGGCCCCGGCGCAGGGTCTCGATCTCGGGCAGTTCAGGCATCGTCGGTCTCCAACTCGGCCATGAGCGTGGCGTAGGCGTCTCGGGCCGCGACCTGCTCGGCCTGCTTCTTGGACCGGCCCTCACCGATGCCGCGGGCCGTCCCGCCCACGTTCACGGTGACGTGGAAGCGGCGGGCGTGGTCGGGGCCCTCGGCCAGGGTCTCGTAACGGGGCGCCTCGTCGAAGTGGCGGGCGGACAGCTCCTGGAGGCGACTCTTGTAGTCCTGGCCGCCGGGGCCGCCGGCGTGGGCCTCGGCAACCCGGGCGCCCAGCAGCCGCAGCACGAGGTCGTGGGCCTCGGGCATGCCGGCGGAGATGTAGACGGCGCCCAGCACGGCCTCGAGGGCGTCGGCCAGGATCGACGGCTTCTCGCGCCCGCCCGACTGCTCCTCGCCCTTGCCGAGCAGCAGGTGGTCGCCGAGGTCGAGCTCGTCGGCCACCTCGGCCAGGGTCACGGCGTTGACCACGGCCTTGCGGACGTCGGTCAGCTCACCCTCGCTGAGGCCCGGGTAGGCGTGGAAGGCGTGGTCGGTGATGATCAGGCCCAACACGGCGTCGCCGAGGAACTCGAGGCGCTCGTTGGAGTCGTTGCCAGGGTTCTCCGCGCACCACGACCGGTGGACGAGCGCGGATGCGAGCACCTCGGGGGTCTCGAGGGTGACGCCGAGGCGCTCGGCCAGCTCGGGCAGTCGTGGGACGGGGAGTGGGATGATGCGCGCCTCAGAGCCGGGCGAGGACGTAGTCGACCGCGTCCCTCACGGTCTTGATGTCCTCGAGGTCTTCGTCCTCGATGCGGAAGCCCACACTGCGCTCGCCCAGCTCCTCCTCGAGGGCCTCGGCCAGCTCGATCAGGGCCAGCGAGTCGGCCTCGAGGTCATCGGTGAACGAGTCACCCTCGTGGATCGAGGAGGGCTCGACCTCCAGGATGTCGGCCAACCGGTCGCGGATGAGGTCGAAGACCTGCTGGCGATCCATGGGACTGCGCTCGACGTGGGTCTCGGCGGGCACGCTGGGCTACTCCTGGTCTCTGGCGAGGACGTCGGGCAGTGTATCGACGTCCTACTTTGTGCGCTTGTGAACAGATCGGGGTCGGCGGCGGGCGCTCAGCCGGCGGCCACGGCGGCCCGCAGCCGCTCGACCACCTCGGCCTCGACCATCTCGGTCGCCACCCGGCAGGCGTTGACGATGGCCGTCGCCGACGACGATCCGTGGCTGATGATGCACACGCCGTCCACGCCGAGGAGCATGGCCCCGCCCGTCTGGTCGGGGTCGAGGGTGGCGTACAGAGGCATCAGGGCCTCGAGCGCCGGTTCCGCCACGTCGGTGGCACCGAGCGCCCCCAGCACGCTGCGGACCAGGGTCCGCAGGCCGCCCTCCAGCGTCTTGAGCGCCACGTTGCCGGTGAACCCGTCGGTGACCACCACGTCGACCTCGTCGGTCATGATGTCGCGGCCCTCGACGTTGCCGACGAAGGACGCGCCCGAGGCGGCCAGCGTGCCGGGCTCGGCCAGCAGGCCGTGGGTCTCCTTGACCAGCGGGTTGCCCTTGGTCGACTCCTCGCCGATGGACAGCAGGCCCACCCGGGGCTCGGCGATGCCGTAGCGCTCACGGGCGAAGACGGCCCCCATCTGGGCGAACTGCACCAGCCATGCCGGCTGGCACTCGGCATTGGCGCCGGCGTCGAGCAGCACCGTGGGGGTGGTGCCCGGCACCGGGATCGGGGTGGCGATGGCCGGCCGGGCCACGCCCTTGATCCGCCCCATGCGCAGCAGCGCCGAGGCCATGGTGGCCCCGGTGTTGCCGGCCGAGACCATGGCCGACGCCCGCCCGTCCCGCACCGCCTCGGCCGCCCGCACCAGCGACGAGTCCTTCATGGTGCGGACGCTGGACCCGGGGTCGGCGTCCATGCCGATGACCTGCGACGCCGGTAGCAGCTCGAGGTCGCCCCGCAGCGACTCGACGTCCTCGGGCCTGCCCACCAGCACCACGGGTACGCCCAGCTCCGCGGCGGCGCGCTGCGCCCCCTCGACGATGGCGCCCGGGGCGTTGTCGCCCCCCATGGCATCGATGGCGATCGGCAGCATCAGCGTGCGCGGACCCGGGACCGGCCGGTCGGGGTGGCGGGCGCCCGTGCGCTCAGTCGACCTCGATGGCCACCCGGCCGCCGTACCAGCCGCAGTTGCCGCACACGACGTGGGGCACCTTGGCGGCGTTGCAGCGCGGGCACACGCTGCGGGCGGGGCGGTCGAGGCGCCAGGCGCTGGCCTTGCGGCTGCGGCTCTTGGCCTTGGAGGTCTTCTTCTTGGGGACGGCCATGGGAGTTCACCCTGTCAGCGATCGTGGAACCACCCGCCGGGCGGGCACAAGGGGTGAAGACTAGCGGCCCCGCCGCGGAACCGTCGAACCACCGGGGCCGGCCGCGATCACCTCTCCGGGCGGCGAGGCAGCGGTCGGGCCGCACCCCGCCGCGGTCGTCACTCGAAGCGCAGGGCGTCGAGGGCGGCCCAGCGGGGGTCGGCGGCGGGAGCGGCGTCGCCGATGCCGACGGGGTAGGCCTCGGGGTCGGGGCCGGGGCAGTCCTCCCGGCACAGAGGGACGAGCGGCAGGGCCAGCGCCAGCGCCTCCCGGACGACGGGGGCGAGGTCGACGTCCTCCCGGCCGAGCGGGTAGGTCTCGCCCTCGACCGGGTCGGGTTCGAACACCTCGCGCACCTCGACCTGGACCTCGCCGCCGGTGGGTTCGAGGCAGCGGCGGCACTCGCCCTCCCACCGGCCGGTCACGGTGCCGCTGAGGAGGACCGTGTCGCCCTGGGCCTCGACCACCACGTCGGCCACCACGTCGTCGCGGGTCAGCCGGGTGGTGGACAGCGCCAGGCCCTCGACCGGCCCGGACAGCACCAGGTGCTGGCGGCCACCCGGGTGGCGGAACAGCTCACCGGTGGGGACGAGGAACGGGCGGCGGCTCACGCGGCCCAGGCTAGGGCCGCGACCGCTACGAGCGGTCCTGGTCGAAGAACCCCGACGCCGACCCGCGCCCACCCCGGTCGGCGTCGCCGTCGCCGCCCTCGCCGGGCGCCCGATCGGGCCCGGCGGAGCCGTGGCCGTTGACCGGGCGCCGCTCGCCGGCCGGCGGGAGGCCCTCGCCGGCAGGGCCCCGCAGCTTGGCCCGGCCGGCCGAGATGACCGTCATCGTCCGCTCCAGCACGGTCTCCATCTGGGCCAGGCGCTTGTCGCAGAAGTCGTCGGCCTCGTTGCGCTGGCGGCTGGCCTCGGTCCGGGCGTTCTCGACGATGCGGCGGGCCTTGGCCTCGGCCGCCTTCATCACCTCGGACCGCTGCACCATCCGCTCGGCCTGCCCCCGGGCCGCGGCCAGGATGTCGTCGGCCTCGCGCTGGGTGCGCTCCAGGAACTCGTCGCGGTCCTTGAGCAGCCAGCGCGACGCCCGCACCTCGTCGGGCAGCCGCTCGATGGCGGCGTCGAGCAGGTCGAGCACCTCGTCGCGGTCGATCTTGACCTGGGTGGACAGCGGCGCCGGCCGGGCGGAGTCGATCAGCTCGTGGAGGTCGCGCAGGATCGCCTCCACGTCGCCGCCCGGCACCCGCTCGGCCACCCGGGCGTCGAAGCTGTGCTCGAACGAGTTGTCCTCGTCAGTCACGGCGGGACCCCTCCCCGTACTTCTCGGCGAGCAGCTTGGCCACGGCCGGGGGCACCATCGAGCTGATGTCGCCGCCGTAGCGGGCGATCTCGCGGATGAGCTTGGACGCCAGGTACGAGTGCGACGACCCCGACGGGATGAACAGGGTGTCGACGCCGGACACCTCGTGGTTCATCTGCGCCATCATCAGCTCGGACTCGAAGTCGGACACCACCCGCAGGCCCTTGACGATGAAGTCGGCCCCCACCTCGCGGGCCAGGTCGACGACCAGGCTGGCGAACATCGTGATGCGCACGTTGTCGAGGTGGCTCGTCGCCTGGGCGATGAGGTCCTGGCGCTCGTCCAGCGTGAACAGCGGCTCGCCCTTCTGCGGATTGCGCACCGCAGCCACCACGACCTCGTCGAACAACCGCGACGCCACCTCGATGATCTCGATGTGGCCGTTGTGGATCGGATCGAACGACCCGGGGTACAGGACGGTGGTCACGGGTGGGTGGGCTCCTGGTGCGGGCAGGCGTCGGCGGCCGCGTGCGTCCTGCCCACGGTAGCCCTCACCACCTGCGCGACCTCGACATCGTCGGGCGGCCGGGCCCGGCTCAGCCGCCCGCCGGGGCCTCGGCGAACCCCACCCACGTGCCCCCGTAGCGGGCGTCGCGGGCCAGCCCCCACCCCGCCGGCAGCGCCACTGGAGCGTCCGACTCGATCACGACCAGGCCGGCGGGCAGCGCCGCCAGCAGGCCCGGCCAGCCGCCGTAGGCGTAGGGCGGGTCCGCGAACGCGAGGTCGAACCGTTCGTCCCCCAGGCCCGCCAGCCACCGCTCGACCGGGGCCGCCACCACCGTGGCCCGGTCCGCGAACCCGCAGGTCTCGACGTTCCGGCGGACGGCGGCCAGGGCCCGGCGGTCGTGGTCCACGAACGTGGCGCGGTCGGCGCCCCGCGACAGCGCCTCGACCCCGAGGGCCCCGCTGCCGGCGAACAGGTCGACCACCGTCGCGCCCTCGACGGCCCCCCGGCTCCACAGCGCGTTGAAGATGGCCTCCCGCACGCGGTCGGTCGTGGGCCGGGTACGGGCGCCGGGCGGCGCCACCAGCGGGCGGCCGCGGGCCGATCCCGCCACCACCCGCATCACGCACCCGGCCGGTCGGACATCGGGCCGCACGGTACCGGGGCGCCATCCCCCGGGGACGACCGGGCCCGGGGGTGGCATCCTCGGGGGCATGAGCGAGCGAAGCGAACGAAAATGAGCCCAGTGACCGAGTCCGTGCGCGTGATCGAGATCGGCCAGCCCGAGGTGCGCAACGCCATCGACTCGGCGACGGCCCAGCGTCTCCACGACGCCTTCGTCGCCTTCGACTACGACGACGACGCCCGGGTGGCGGTGCTCACCGGCGACGCCGCCGCCTTCTGCGCCGGCGCCAACCTCACCGACCTGCCCAAGCTGCGCGACAGCGGGCCCCTCGGCCCCACCCGCCTGGCCCTGTCCAAGCCGGTGGTGGCCGCCATCGAGGGCTGGTGCGTGGCCGGCGGCGTCGAGCTGGCGGCCTGGTGCGACCTGCGGGTGGCCGGCGAGGGGGCCCGGTTCGGCTGCTTCGAGCGGCGCTGGGGCGTGCCGCTGGTCGACGGCGGCACCTACAGGCTGCCGCGCATCGTCGGACTGGGCCGGGCGCTCGATCTCATCCTCACCGGCCGCGAGATCGACGCCGCCGAGGCCGAGCGCATCGGGTTCGTCGACCGGCTCGTCCCCACCGGCACCGCCCTGGCCGCCGCCCTCGCGCTGGCCGAGGGGATCGCGGCCGCCCCGTGGCGGTGCGTGGTCAGCGACCGGCGGGCGGTCTACGACGGCCTGGGCCTCGACCTGGCCGACGCCCTGGCCAACGAGGACCGGCTGGGGCGGGAGGTCATCTTCGCCGACGACTTCGCCGCGGGGGTGGCCCGCTTCGGCGACCACCAGGCCGCCCGCGACCGGGCCGAGGGCTGAGCGGTGGCGATCGAGGTCGACGCCGTCATCACGTGCATCGACTGCGGCGGCCGGGCCCACCTGCTGTCGCACCCACCCACCGAGCGGGACTGGGAGCCGGGCGACCTGGTGACCTACCGGTGCGAGGACTGCCTCGACCGCTGGGACCTCATCGTGCCCGACGAGGAGGGGCGCGACCCGGAGGATCCCTGACGGTCCCGCGGGCGCCCCGGGGGTCGCCCCCATGCGGCGGCATTCGGCCGGTGGTGTGGTAGCGATGTTCGGTCACCTACACCCCGGAGAGAGATTCCCCATGCAGCCCACCAGGCCCACCACCCGGACCCGCTCGGCACGGTTGATCGTGATGGCGATCGTCGCCCTGTTCGCGCTGGGTCTCTCGGCGTGCGGCGACGACGACGACGGCGGCAACACCTCCGCCGGCTCCGACAACGGCTCGTCGGCCGGCGGCGGCAGCAGCGACGACTTCTGCCAGTCCATGAAGGACCTCGAGGCCCAGGTCGGCCAGTCCGACGACCTGTCCGAGGGCGAGATCACCAACGCGCTCGACAGCCTCGAGAACGTCGATCCCCCGGCCGAGCTGTCCGAGGCGTGGCAGACGATGCTCGACTCCCGCGAGTTCATCGACGACCCCACCAGCGCCTCCGAGGACGACATCAGCCGCATCCAGGAGGCGTCCGAGAAGATCGACGCCTACCTGGTCGACGAGTGCGGCATCGGCGGCTGATCCGCCCACGGTCCTGACCCCGATGGCCCGGCCGGGTCCCGCGACCCCGGCCGGGCCATCGGCGCACTAGCGTCCCCAGCCAGTCGAGCCGGGGACGGCGGATCGTCCCGGTTGGGGACGAGGATGCGGCGATGGGGGCACGGCGGCTCGGGCACGGGTGCGGGGTGACGCGGCGATGACCGTCCCCCTGCCTCCCCCGCCCTCGGCGATCGCCACCACGCCGGCGCCGGCGTCGGCGCCACCCCCCCGTCGGCGGGGGCTGCTGGTCGTCGCTGTCGTGATCGCCGTGGTGGGGGTGCTCGCCGTCCCCGCCGCCGTCGTCGCCGGGCGGGCCGCCGCCGACGCCGACCGCGACCGGGACCGCATCGCCCGGCAGACGGCCATCGCCGCCGGCACCACGCTGCCGCCTGCGGTCGTGTCCGCGCTGACCGGCGAGCAGGCCTACGGGGCCATCGCACTGCTCGGGCTCGAGGGCGGGCTGGACCTGCCGGTGTCGTCGTTCGGCGCCGCCACCGACGCCACCGACCGGGCCGTCGCCGACTTCCGGGCGCAGCTCGACGACGCCGGCGGCGCGGTGGCGGCCGCCTACGGCCCCACGCTCGACGGGCTCGACGGGCGGCTCGCCGATCTGCGGTCCACCGTGACGGCCGCCGGCCCCCGCAGCCTCGATCAGATCGACGCCAGCGGGGCGCTGTTCGACGGCTACGCGGCGGTGCTGGCCGACCTGCGGGACGCCGACGACGCGCTGACCGGCGCGATCGACAGCCCGCGCCTTCGCCGGGGGGCCCAGCTCGTCGAGCTGGCCCGCGACCAGAGCGCGGCGATGGGCGAGATCAGCCGGCTGCTCCTGTTCAGCGGTGTGAGCGACGGGTCCGTCACCACCCCCGACGGGATCAGCCGCCTGGCCGGGGCCCGCAGCACGCTCGACGCCAACGACGCCACCATCGCCGAGCTGGCCACCGGGGACTAC
Organism: Acidimicrobiales bacterium; assembly: GCA_036506715.1. GTDB lineage: Bacteria > Actinomycetota > Acidimicrobiia > Acidimicrobiales > VFJN01 > ZC4RG19. The sequence goes on along the minus strand of DASXRH010000139.1, from coordinate 193 downwards.
CAGCGGGCCGCCGCCGTCCTGGCCGACGACACCGCGCTGTCCCAGCTGAAGGCGGCCGCGGACGACGCCCTCCGGGGCGGCATCGTCGACATCGTCGCGGTCGTCGACGGCCCTCGCCTCGGCTCCGACGACGATCCGTACGCCGTGTTCGAGTCGGACGTGGCGGCCACGATCGCCCGCACCGGCGAGGAGC
>DASXRH010000138.1:0-8698 GCA_036506715.1 Acidimicrobiales bacterium | reverse complement strand
GGAAAGGTAACGAACGCGCTGCCATCTGTCACCAGCGCGCAACACGGTCAAGCGTTGTCGCTGGTCAAACGCCTGTTCGCAGGCGGAGAAGTCGCCGATGGCGCCCGGATCAGGACGCGCCGCGCGCGGGCCGCGCGGCGTTGTGGCCGCTATGGCCGCGGCAGGTGAACCCCGATCAGTTGCCGTTGACCGACCAATGCCACGACTCGCTGGGCAGGTTGTAGAGCCCGTAGTTCGCCGCGTTGGCGCGCAGCCACGAATAGGCGCCGCTGCTCGATCTGATCGTGCTGCCCCCGATGGTGAAGTCGATGGCCAGGCCCTGCTCGTGCATCGACGACCCCGGGCGGGCGGTGGGCGGGCTGCAGTACGACGACGGCGCCTGGTAGATCGCGTAGGTGGACGTGCCGCAGTTGGCCCGGCGCACGGCGATCTGGTCGGCCGGGTCCCGGAAGCCGTAGCCGCACATCGAGTAGCCGGCCTCGGCTGCGTCGTTGAGCAGGCGCTCGACCTGCCCGGCGATGTCGCCGGCCACCTGGACCACGTCCCCGTCGGGGCAGGCGACGTCGACCACGCCGCCCGGTGGGGCCTTGATGCTGTTGGCGATGTTGGACTCGGCCAGGGCGCCCAGCTCGGCGGCGTTCTGGCGGGCCCGCTCGGCCTGGACCTCCTCGTCCAGCTCGTTGAGGGCGACGGCCAGCTCGGCGGCCCGGGCCCGCAGCTGCTCGGCCAGGGCGGGGTCGGTGCTCTGCAGGTTGTCGGCCTCGGACAGCCGCTGGTCGAGCCGGCGCTCGACCTCGGCGGCGAAGGTGGCCTGCTGGCCCACCGCGGCCTGGACGTCGGCGAACGCGGCCTCGGCCTCGGCCTGGGCGGCGGACGCGGCGGCCTGGGCCTCCTCCCGCGCGGCCTTCTCGCCCTCGAGCTGGGCCTGGAGGGTCTCGTAGGTGCTGAGCAGCGCGGCGTCCTCGTCGGCCTGGAAGTGGAGGATCGACCGCTTGATCGTCGCCTCCTCCAGAGAGTCGGCGGTGAGGGCGTCGAGGGCGCTCTCGGCCGGCGGGTTGACGAACGTGTCGATGACGACGGTGTCGGCCTGGTCGTTGATGGCGCTCAGGCGGGCCTGGGTGTCGTCCAGTGCCGCTTGCGCGGCGGCCAGGTTGTTCTGGGCGGCGGTGGCGGCCGACTGGGCCTCGACCAGCGCCGCCCTCTGGTTGTCGACGTTCTCCCGCACGTCGCTGATGGCGCCGGTCACCTCCTCGTCCTCGGCCTTGAGCACGTCGAGGTCGATCGACACGAGGGCCTGACCAGCGCGCACCTGGTCGCGCTCGCTCGACGGGTCCTGCTGGGCGGCGCTGGGCGCGGTGGTGGCGATGCCGGTGACGGCCAGCGCGGCGACGAGGACGGCGGCGATCAGCGGGCGGTGGCGGGCAAGCGGCAAGATGGTCCCCAGGACGGCGGGCAGCGGCGGGCTCCCCAACTCGTGTCCCGCAGCCGCCGCAGCGGCGGTCGCTGCGAATGTAACGGTTCGCGCGTTGTCTGTCATACATCCTGGCCAGGAAAGCGATCGCCCCCGCACCCAGCGCGGCCGGGTATCAGCAGGGGGTGACGAGGGGGCCCTCGGGGCCCCGCCGGAGGTGGCGGCGGGGAGCCCCGAGGCCGCCCGGTCAACGCGCGGGGACGCCGCCAGGTTGACACGGGCACTGCGGGCACGGCGCTAGTTGCCCGTCGTCGACAGTCATCGTGGCGTCTCGCCGGCCGAGTGACTTCCGCGAGCGCCCACTAGTTGCCCGTCGTCGACCAGTGCCAGGCCTCGGCCGGCAGGTTGTAGAAGCCGTAGCTGGCGGCGTGGGACTGCATCCAGCTGTAGGCGGCGGTGCCCCGGCCGATGGTCCTGCCGCCAACCGTGAAGTCGACGGCCAGGCCCTGTTCGTGCATCGACGTGCCCGGCGGGGCGGTCGGGGGCGAGCACGCCGACGCCGGCGCCTCGTAGATGGCGTAGTACGAGCTGCCGCAGTGGGCCCGGCGCAGGGCCACCTGCTCGGCCGGGTCGCGGTAGCCGCCGCCGCACATGTCGATGCCGGCCGCCGAGGCGGCGTTGAGCAGCGAGCTGAGGCTGCCGGCGATCGACGAGGCGACCGTGATCGACCCGCCGCCGGGGCAGCTCACGTCGGACAGGCCGCTCCGGGCGGCGCCGGCCACCGAGCTGCCGCCGCTGCTGCGGCTGGACGACGACGAGCGGGCGGCGGCGGCGTTGGCCGCCGCGGCCCGGGCGGCGGCATCCTGCATGGCCTGGGCCAGCGCGGCCTCGGCCTCGCGCTGCTGGCGGCGGGCGACGACGTCGTTGATCTGGGCGGCGATCTCGCCCTCACGGGCCCGCAGGGCCTCGGCGGCTGCCGGGTCGAGGCGGGCCAACGACTCGGCCTCCGACAGGTTGGCGGCGATGCGCTCCTGGAGGGTGGTGACGAACAGCGTCTCCCGCGACTGGGCGGCCACCACGTCGTCGAGGGCGTCGGCCGCGTCGCCGGCGCGGTCGTGGGCGGCGCGCACGGCCTCGTCGCGGGTGGCCCGCTCGGTCTCCAGCTCCGCCTGGGCCTGCTCGAGCTGGGTGAGCACGCCGGCGTCGGCGTCGGACTGGCGGGTGAGGATCGACTGCTTGATGGTGGCGTCCGCGGTGGACCCGGCGGCGAGGGCGTCGAGGGCGCTGGCGGTCGGCGGGTTGACGAAGGCGTCCACCACCACCTGGTCGCTCCGGGCCGTCAGCTCGGTGATGCGGGTCCTGGTCTCGGCGACGGCGGCGTTGGCGGCGTCGACGGCGGCCTTGGCGTTGGCCTGCTCGGTCCGGGCCTGGGTGAGGGCGTCGACCTCGGCCCGCACCGAGGCGTCGAGGTTCTGGAGTGCGCCGGTCACGTCGCCGCCGGCCGCCTTGAGCACGTCTGCGCCCGGGTCGATGGCGGCGATCCCGCTGTCGCCGTCGCGGGGCGAGCCGCCGGGGGCCGCCTGGCCGGCCGCCGGCGGGGGGGCCAGGGCCGGGGCGGCGGCCACGAGGGCGGCGGTGATCAGGATGGCTGCTCGTGCGCGGCGGCTCGTCGGCATCACGTGGCGGGTCCCAGGCGTCTCCAGCAGGTCGCTCCCGGCCCGATGGCGGGGGTCGACATATGACTGTAACGAGAGCGACCGCCCAGCGTCATGTTTTGGGCGCCTCCGCCACTCGCTGCGAGCCGGACACGGGTCTTCGGCGGCGGGGGTGCCAGACTGCACGGCCATGGCCGAGGTCCGCACCGAGATCGCCGACGGCGTCGCCGTGGTCACCCTGGACGCCCCCGACCGCCGCAACGCCCTCACGCTGCCGATGGTCGAGGAGATCGAGGCCGCGCTGGACGCGGTCGACGCCGACCCCGGCGTGGGGGCCCTGGTGGTGACCGGCGCCGCGCCCGCGTTCTGCGCCGGCGCCGACCTGTCGCACCTCGGGGCGAGCCAGCGCGAGGGGCTGCTGCGGATCTACGAGGGGTTCCTGCGCATCGGCCGGTCGCCGCTGCCGACCATCGCCGCCGTCAACGGGGCTGCGGTGGGAGCGGGCATGAACCTCGCACTGGTGTGCGACGTGATCCTCGCTGCGGAATCGGCTCGCTTCGACACCCGGTTCCTGCAGCTCGGCCTCCACCCCGGCGGCGGCCACACCTGGATGTTACAACGGCGTGTCGGACCGCAGGTGGCATCGGCCATGGTGCTATTCGGCCGTGTGCTCGACGGCCGCGCAGCCGAGCGGGTGGGGCTGGCGTGGGCCTGCGTGCCCGACGACGAGCTCGCGGCCGAGGCCGCGACCATGGCCCGGGTGGCGGCCGCCGCCCCGCGGGACCTGGTGGAGAGGATCAAGGCGACGCTGGCCGACGTGCGCACCATCGACGACCACCGCACCGCCGTGCAGCGCGAGCTCGACCCCCAGGTGTGGTCGGTCAACCAGCCGGCGTTCCAGGAGAAGCTTGCGGCCATGCGGGCCCGCATCACCTCCCGCTCGTAGGACGGGCGCAGGGTCAGCCCGCAGGCGCCGCCAACGTCAGCGTGCCCGTGATCTGGTCGGCCAGGTCGTCGTGGGTGGCGGCGTCGTCGGAGGTCACGGTCACGTCCCACACCACGTCGTTGGGCCCGGCCACCAGCGTCTCGGTGCCCTGGGCCCGGGTGGGCGCGTCCGCGGCGCCGATCTCGAAGCGCATGCGCACCGTGGGGTAGGGCGCCCCGTCGACCACGGTGATCTCCTGGGCGGGCCGGCCGGCCCCGGCCGCCAGCTCCCGGGCGTAGGACTCGAGCCCGGCCGTGTCGGTGACGCCGGCGGCCGGCGCCCCCCGCACCACCACGTCGCTGATCCCCCCGGCCTGGTCGACGCCGGCGGCGTAGACCAGGCCGCCCTGGGTGGCGGCGGCGTGGGCCATGTCGACGAACCCGGGGACGTTGGGCGACGACCCCGCCAACGTGGCCAGCCCCTCGGGCGACAGCAGCACGGCCTCCCAGCCGGGCGGGACCGCCACGCCGAAGCCGAGGTCGGGCACCGGGATGGGGGTCCACCCGTCGGGGGCGGCGATGTCGAGGCCGCCGGAGTTGACCGTGGTGGTCGTGGCGGCGCCGGGCGCCGGGGCGGCGCCCCCCTCGTCGCCGCCGCCGTCGGAGCAGGAGGTCACCGCCGCCAGCGCCAGGGCCACCGCCGCCAGCCCGGCGACCACGGCTCGGCGCCCGCTCACGTCAGCCACTCGCGGGTGAGCTCCTCGCCGCGGTCGTGCCACTCCTCGACCGTCAACGCGTAGCGGAGGTGGTCCTCCCACACGCCGTTGATCTCGAGGTAGCGCTGGGCGATGCCCTCGTCGCGCAGCTTGAGCTTCTCGACCACCCGGCGGCTGCGGTGGTTGCGGGGGATGATCGAGATCTGGATGCGGTGCAGGTGGACCTGCTCGAACGCGAACCGGGCCACCAGCACGACGGCCTCGGGCATGTAGCCGTGGCCGGCCTGGCCCTGGTCGATCCAGTAACCCACGTAGGCCGACTGGAAAGGGCCCCGCTGCACCGACGACAGGTTGATCTCACCGCAGAACCGGTCGGCCCGGCGGCTGGCGGCCGCCTCGGGCACGAAGATGCCGAACCCGAACCCGGTGCCCAGCTGGCGCTCGCGCTCGCGGGCGCTGCAGCGCATGGCGAACGCCTCGGCCGACTCGACGACGTCGGGCAGGTTGGGGTTGCGGGCCGGCTCCCACGGGGTGAGCCAGTCGTCGTTGCGCCGCCGCACCTCCTGCCAGGCGGGGAAGTCGGCGACGGCGAGGGAGCGGAGGGTGACCCGCCGGCCGGTGAGGACCGTCATCGCTGCCCGATCACCTCCGCCAGTGCCGCCAGCAGCAGGCTCACGTTGCGGACCCGGGCCGTGTGGCCCATGCAGCCGATGCGCCACACCCGGCCGGCGAACTCGCCGAGCCCGCCGCCGATCTCGATGCCGTACCGGTCGAGCAGCGTGGCCCGGGCCTTGGTGTCGTCGACGCCCTCGGGCACCCACACAACGATCAGCTCGGGCAGCCGGAAGCCCTCGGCGGCGAACAGCTCGCAGCCCAGGTCGACCAGGCCGTCCTGCAGCAGCCGGCCGCACTCGCCGTGGCGGGCGATGGCGGCGTCGAGCCCCTCGTCGAGCACGGCGCCGAGGCCGGCGTGGAGCGAGCGGATCATCGAGACGGGGGCCGTGTGGTGGTAGGTGCGGGCGCCGGTGGCGGGCCCCGTGTAGCGGCCGATCATCCGCAGGTCGAGGTACCACGACGGGCTGCGCTCGACCAGGCGCTCGCGGGCCCGCTCGGCGAGCGACAGCGGGGCGAGGCCGGGCGGCACGCCGAGGCACTTCTGGGTGCCGGCGTACGCGACGTCGACGCCCCAGCCGTCGAGATCGACCTCGATGCCGCCCAGGCTGGTCACGCAGTCGACCAGCAGCAGCGCGTCGCCCTTGCCCTCGCCCAGCGGGGCGATGTCGCTGCGGGCACCGGTGGACGTCTCGGCGTGGACGACGGCGATGATGGCGGGCGCCGGGTGGGCGGCCAGCAGGCGCGCCGCGTCGACCGGTTGGCCCCACGGGAACTCGACGGCGACGACATCGGCCCCGCACCGGGCGGCCACGTCGCACATCCGCGCCCCGAAGACGCCGTTGACCCCGATCACCACCGGGTCGCCGGGCCGCACGAGGTTGACGAACGCCGCCTCCATCCCCGCCGACCCGGTGCCCGAGATCGGCAGCGTCATCGGGTTGGCGGTGCGGAACACCGTGCGCAGCCGGTCGCAGGTCTCGTCGAGCAGCGCCACGAACACCGGATCGAGGTGCCCGAGCATGGGGTGGCCGAGCGCCTCGACGGCCTCGGGATAGGGGTTGCAGGGTCCCGGACCCATGAGGACGCGGTCGGCGAGGGGCATGGCGGCTCCGACGGTAGCGAGGCGGGACGGGCGGCGGGAAAAGGGCGGCGCGCCGGCCCGATCGTGCGGATCAGCCGACGAGGCTGAGGGCCAGCCCGTCCAGGATGTCAGCTTCCGACACGATCATCTCGTCGAAACCGAACCGCCGGAACAGGGCGACCAGCACGCAGCAGCCGCCCACGATCACGTCGGCCCGCGCCTCCTCCAGCCCGGGGTTGTGGATGCGCTGGGCCCGGGGCTCGGTCGCCAGGGTGCGGAACACGTCCTCGGCGGCGTCGTGGGTGAGCCGGAAGTGGTGGATGGCGTCGCGGTCGTAGGTCGCGAGCCCGAGCTCGACGGCGGCGACGGTGGTGATGGTGCCGGCGACCCCGACGAGGGTGCGGGCCTCGGCCACCCCCGGCACCTCGCGCACGACGTCCTCGAGGTAGGCGTCGGTGAGGCTGATGGAGGCGGTGAGCTCCTCGGGCAGCGGCGGGTCGTGCTCGAGGAACTTCTCGGTGAGGCGCACGCAGCCCACGTCGACCGAGATGACCCCCTCGACCGCGTCGGTGCCCACGATGAACTCGGTCGATCCGCCGCCGATGTCGACGACGACGAAGGGGCCGAGCGCGTGGTCGAGGTCGCCGGTGGCGCCGAGGAACGACATGCGGCCCTCCTCGATCCCGCTCAGCAGCTCGGGCCGGACCCCGATGGTGTCCTCGACGGCGTCGAAGAACTCGTCGCGGTTGGCGGCGTCGCGGGCGGCGGAGGTGGCGGCGGCCCGGATGCGTTCGACGCCGTGGCGGTCGAGGATCTCGCGGTAGTCCCGCAGGCAGGCCAGGGTGCGCTCGACCGCCTCGTCGGCCAGCCGGCCGGTCGCGTTCACGTCCTGGCCGAGCCGGGTGATCGTCTGGCGCCGGTCGAGGATGTGGAGCTTGCCGTCCCGGGGCTCGGCCACGAGCACGCGTGTCGAGTTGGTCCCCATGTCGACGGACCCGATCGCCGAGGTCATGCCTCGGAACCTACAGCCGCCGGGTCGTCGATCCGCCGCTCGACCCACCGGCCCACGGGATCGTCGCCGCCCGCCAGGTGCCACGCGTAGTGGGCGTGCAGGCACTTGACGCCCTCCCGGGTGCCGCCGACGCCGCCCGACGGCCGGGGCCCGGCGTGACCGGCCGGCAGGGCGGCGTCGCGCTCGGCGGCGTAGCGGGCGTGGGCGGCCGCCAACGCCGCCGGGTCGACCTCGGCCTCGGCCCGGTCGACCCCGCCGGCGCTCTCGAGCCGGGACACCCGCGTGCGCTCGGGCTCGCCCACCAGCCACCACCGGGTGGGCATGGGGGTGCCGTCGTCGAGCAGCGGGGCGTTGCGGATCACCAGCGGCGACCCGTCGGGGTGCCGGACCACCACCGCGAACGCGCACCGGGGCCGCCGGCCGAGCAGGCGCTCGACCTCGGCCCGGTCGGCGGCGGTGGGGGCGGTGGTCACCGGCCCATGATCGCGGCCGGGCGGGGCAGGCGTCGACGGCGTCGCCCCGCTCCCCGGCCCGGCCGGCGGTCAGGCCACGGGCGGTCAGGCGGGCGCCGGCGTCCAGCGCACCCGGTGGATCCGCCAGGGCTGCGACAGGCCCCTGAGCTCGACCTCCTCGCCGGGCTCGAACGTGAGGTCCCCGCCGGCCAGGGTCAGGTCGCGGGTCAGCCCCGACACCATGACCTCGCCCGGCGCCGCCAGGTCGGCGATGCGCACGGCCACCACCACGTTCTGGCCGAACACGTCGCCGTCGACGTCGACGATCTCGCCGGTGTGGAGGCCGATGCGCACGGTCACCGGCAGGTCGGGGTGCTCGTGGCGGAAGGTGGTCAGGCCCTGCTGGATGTCGACGGCCGCCAGGATGGCCTGCCGGGCGCTGCTGAACACCACCAGGAACCCGTCGCCCTGCGACTTGACCTCGGTGCCGCCGTGGGCGGCGACCCGGCCGCGGACGATCTCGTTGTGGACGGCGAGGACCTCGATCCAGCGGCGGTCGCCCAGCTCCTCGGCCAGGTGGGTCGAGCCGGCGATGTCGGTGACCATCATGGTGAGCGTGCCGCTGGGCCCCGCCGCCGCCGCAGCGGCACTGGTGCTGGCCCCGTCGACGGGGACGTCGGTGCGGTCCCGGCCGCGCCCGCGGTCGCGGCCCCGGCCCCGGCGGTCGGGGCGGCCGTCGTCGCGGCGGGCGGGGGAGGGCGCCGGCCACGGCAGGGGCGGCAGCCGGTCGTGGACCGACGGCGACGGCAGGGCCGGGGGCTCGTCGACGCCG
>DASXRH010000137.1:0-1914 GCA_036506715.1 Acidimicrobiales bacterium | reverse complement strand
CGCGTGCTCGGCCAGTACGACCTGCTCATCATCGAGGACGAGGACCCCGACGACCAGGACCTCGTCTACTACGTGGGCCCCAACGTGCTGGCGCTGGAGAAGCGGTTCGGGTTCCCGCCCCGCGAGTTCCGGCTGTGGCTGGCGCTCCACGAGGTCACCCACCGGGCCCAGTTCACCGGGGTGCCGTGGCTGCGGGCCCACTTCCTGTCGCTCGTCAACCAGACGCTGGAGGCGGTCGACCCCGACCCCAAGCGGTTCCTCGACGCCCTGGCCCGGGTGGTCGAGGACCTGCGGTCCGGCCACAACCCGCTCGACGAGGGCGGGCTGGCGACGCTGCTGGCCAGCCCCGACCAGCGCGACCTGTTCGGGCGCATCGGCGGTCTGATGAGCCTGCTGGAGGGCCACGGCGACGTGACGATGGACCGGGCGGGCGAGGGGCACGTGCCGTCGGCGGCCCGGTTCTCCCGGGCCCTGAAGGAGCGGCGCCGCCAGGGGGGCAGCGTGGCCAAGCTGGCCCAGAAGGCCGTGGGCCTCGACGCCAAGATGAAGCAGTACGCGCAGGGCGAGGCCTTCATCGCCTACGTCGAGCGCCACGGGGGCGACGACGCCCTCGACGCCGCCTGGCGGGGCCCGCAGTGGCTGCCCACGCTGGCCGAGATCCGGGCCCCGCAGGAGTGGCTCGACCGCGTGCGGCTGTCCGAAGAGCTGGTGGGGTAGCGGGCCTGGTCGAGCGGGTCTTCCCGGTCGATCCCCCCGGCCCGGCAGCGACCGCGGAGCCGGAGCGGTTGCTCGGCGTCTTGGCCGGGCGGTGCGAGTTCCCGGCGGCCGCGAGCGAGGTGACCTGCGCGGTGTCCGGCGGTGCCGACTCCCTGGCGCTGCTGGCGTTGGCCGTGCACGCCGGCTGCCGGGCCACGGCGGTCCACGTCGACCACGGGCTGCGGCCGGGGTCGGCGGGCGAGGCCGAGGTCGTGCGGGCGGCGGCCGCCCGGTTCGGGGCCGGGTTCCGGGCCGAGCGGGTGGCGGTGGCGCCCGGTCCCAACCTGGAGGCCCGGGCGCGGGCCGCCCGCTACGCCGCCCTGCCGCCGGGGGCCCTGACCGGCCATACGGCCGACGACCAGGCCGAGACCGTGCTGCTCAACCTGGTGCGTGGGGCGGCGCTCGACGGCCTGGCCGGCATGGATCCGGCCCGCCGGCCCCTGCGCCGCCTGCGCCGGGCCGAGACCCGGGCGCTGTGCGCCGCCCTCGGGCTCGTCCCGGTGACCGACCCCAGCAACGACGACCCGGCGTTCCGCCGCAACCGGGTGCGCCACGAGCTGATCCCGCTGCTGGACGCCATCGCCGAGCGGGACGTGGTCGCCGTCCTCGCCCGCCAGGCCGACCTGGTGCGCGACGACGCCCGCCTGCTCGACGAGCTGGCCGCCACCCTCGACCCCGGCGACGCCCGGGCCGTGGCCGCCGCCCCCCTCCCGCTGGCCCGCCGGGCCCTGCGGGCCTGGCTCCGGACCGCCGGCGGCCCCGGCGGGCCGGGCGGCCCCGAGCGCCACCCGCCGCCGGCCGCCGCCGTCGACCGGGTCCTGGCCGTGGCACGGGGCGAGGCCGTGGCCTGCGAGCTCCCCGGCGGCTGGCGGGTGGCCCGCACCGCCGGCCGCCTGCGCCTGGAGCCGCCGGCCTGACCCGCCCGGTGTTCCCCGCCGGCCCCGGCGGCGGGGTCGCCGCCGACCCCGGCCCTGCCTCGACCGCCCGGCCGGCCGGCCACTAGGTTCTGCGGCGCATGCCGACCGACCCCTCCGGCGACAGCACCTCCGTCGACCACGGGTTCTCGCATCACTTCGTGCACCCCGACCTGGGGCCGGTGGTCGTCGACGAGCACAAGATCCGCGCCCGCATCCTCGACCTCGGCGCCGAGATCACCCG
>DASXRH010000136.1:0-2030 GCA_036506715.1 Acidimicrobiales bacterium | reverse complement strand
AGGTAGCCGTCGGGGTCACGGTCGACCAGGATCCCCAGGTCGGCCAGCGGCGCCCACGGCAGCTCGATGCCCGTCATGCGTGACCGGGCCTCGTCGTAGTACTCGGGCGGCACGGTCAGGAAGCGCACGCCCCGCTCCTGCATCGCCCGCACGGCGGCCACGATGTCGGGGGTGTGCAGCGCCATGTGCTGCACGCCGGGCGACTTGTAGTAGTCGAGGTACTCCTCGATCTGGCTCTTGCGCCGCCCCTCCGCGGGCTCGTTGATGGGCAGGACCACCTTGTCGTGGTTCCACACCACCGTCGACATGAGCGCCGAGTACTCGGTCGAGATCTGGTCGTCGTCGAAGTGGACCAGCGGGTCGAAGCCGAGCACGTCCTGGTAGTAGGCCACCCACTCGTCGAGGTGACCCCGCTCGACGTTGCCGACGATGTGGTCGAACCGGGTGAGGCCGACGGGCGGGCCGGCCACCGGCGGCAGCCGGGGCGGGCCGAATCCGGGGGCGAACTCGCCGAGGTAGGCGGAGCGGTCGAGGAACGTGTGCACCGTCTCGCCGTAGGTGCGGATGGCCGAGTGGTGGATGGCGCCCAGCTCGTCGGTGTCGATGGCCGGCGGCCGCTCGGGCCGGGCGCCCCGGGCCAGGGCGGCGTCGTAGGCGGCCTCGGCGTCGTCGACCAGGAAGCAGATGTCGCGCACGCCGTCGCCGTGGACCCGCACGTGCTCGGCGATGGGCGAGTCGGGGGTGAGCGCACCGGTCACCATGAAGCGGATGCGTCCCTGCTGGAGCACGTGCGACACCCGGTCCCGGCGGCCGGTTTCGGGGCCGGCGTAGGCCACGACCTCGAACCCGAAGGCCGAGGCCAGGAACCCGCTGAACGCCCGGGCGTTGCCCACCCACCATTCGACGTGGTCGATGCCGCCCAGCGCCGGGGCCGGGGTGTCGGCGCGTCGTCCGTGCTGCGCGCCGGTCATCGTGGTGTCCATCACCGTTCCCCCGTGTGTCGGTCTGCTGTTGGCGATCTGACCTTTCCAGCAAAGAACCACGGGGCGAACGCGTCAACACAAGCGAAAGATACTGGACGATTTGCGCAGCGATGAGCAAGCTGTGGTAGACATATTGCTCATGTTGCCCACCGGTATCGACCCGCTCGACGCCCGGCTGATCAGGGCGATGTGCGACACCCCCCGGGCTGGTGTCATGGAGCTGGCCCGACAACTCGGCGTCGCCCGAGGAACGGTACAGGCGCGGCTCGACAAGCTCCAGCAACGCGGGATCATCTCGGGCTTCGACCCCGACCTCGATCTTCGGGCCATGGGCTATGAGGTCCTGGCCTTCGTCAGCCTCGAGATCGCCCAGGGGCGCCTCGACGACGTGTGCGACCACCTGCGCGGCATCCCCGAAGTCCTCGAGGTCCACACCATGACCGGCCCCGGCGACCTCCACTGCCGGGTGGTGGCTCACACCAACGACCACCTGCAGCACGTCATCAACCGGGTGCTCGAGGCCAACGGCATCAGCCGCACCGCCACGCAGATCGCGCTCACCGAACAGGTCCACCACCGGGTGTTGCCGCTCGTCGAGCTGGCCATCGACCAGCCGCCCGGGCGCGACGCCGGCTGAGCCGGCCGCGGCTCAGGCCTCGGGGACGAAGCCCTGGCGCAGGGTGTTCTCGGTGACCACCCGCGGGTCGAGGAACTGCAGCAGGTAGTCGGGCCCGCCGGCCTTGGACCCCACCCCCGACAGCCCGTAGCCGCCGAACGGCTGGCGGCCCACAACCGCCCCGGTGATGGCCCGGTTGACGTACACGTTGCCGGCCCGCAGCTCGGCCGCCGCCCGGGCGATGGCCACCGGCGAGCGGGAGTAGATGCCGGCGGTCAGCGCGTAGTCGCTGCGGTTGGCGAGCGCGATCGCCTCGTCGATGTCGGCCGCCCGCAGCACCGCGAGCACCGGGCCGAAGATCTCGTCGCGGGCCAGCGGGACGTCGGGGTCGTCGACGGCGACCACGGTGGGCGGGACGAAGTAGCCCCTGG
>DASXRH010000135.1:0-1697 GCA_036506715.1 Acidimicrobiales bacterium | reverse complement strand
CGCGGTGCAGGTGCAGGTAGTCGTGGGCCTGCAGCAGCATGTAGCTGAACTCGGTGTAGCTGATGCCGTGCTGGCCCGCCAGGCGGGCCTTCACCGACTCGCGGGCCAGCATCTGGTTGACCGTCACGTGCTTGCCGACGTCCCGTAGGAAGTCGAGGAGGGTCACGCCCACGGTCCAGTCCCGGTTGTCGACCAGCACGGCCCCGCCCGGGCCGAAGTCGAGGATGCGGGCCATCTGGTCCTTGATCGCGGCCACGTTGGCGCTGAGCGTGGCGTCGTCGAGCAGGTTGCGCTCCTCGGACAGGCCGCTGGGATCACCCACCATGCCGGTGGCGCCGCCGGCCAGGGCCACGGGCCGGTGGCCCGCCTCCTGGAACCGTCGCAGCACCAGCAGGCCGATGAGGTTGCCGATGTGGAGGCTGTCGGCCGTCGGGTCGCAGCCGTAGTACACCGCCACCGGTCCCTGGGCCAGGCGGTCGGCGAGCGCCCCGCGGTCGGTGCTGTCCTGCACCAGGCCCCGGGCGTCGAGGTCGTCGAGGATGGTCGGCGCTGACGTCACGGGCCACATCGTCCCCGCCCGGCCCGGGCCGGTCCAGCCGGATCGGGCTCGACTGGACGGGACGGGCGCCGGGCGGGGAGCCTGGAGCGGTGATCACCGACACCCCGCGGGGCGGCGACCGACCCGCACTCGACCGGCTCCCGGGCGACGGGGGCGACGGCGGCGGCCCGGTCGACGACGGCTCGGGCGGCGGCGACGGCGGCGACGGCGAGCCCGGCGCGGGCTGGCGCTGGACCCCCGGCCGGGTGGCGGCGGCCGTGGTCGTGGTGGCGCTGGTGTCCATGTGGGGCTACGTGCTGTTCCTGGCCTTCGGGCCCGGGCGCCAGCCGTCCATCGACCGGCTGGACGACACCGCGTTCGCCACCGCCGGCGAGCCCGTGTGCGCCGACGCGCTGGCCCGAGTGGCCAAGCTCCCCTACGCCAACCAGTCGGCCACCGCCGCCGAGCGGGCGGGGGTCATCGACGAGGCCAACGCCACCTTCGAACAGATGCTGGACGACCTGGACGGCCTGGCCACCCTGGCCCCGGCCGGCGACCAGCGGCGGCGGGCCACCGAGTGGCTGGCCGACTGGCGCACCTACCTCGGGGACCGCCAGGAGTACGCCGGCAAGCTCCACAGCGATCCCGACGCCCGGCTGCTGGTGTCCGAGAAGGACGGCCAGGCCCAGCAGGTCACCGAGTGGATCGACGAGTTCGCCAAGGCCAACCACATGGCCTCCTGCGTCACCCCCGGGGACGTCTGACCTCGTCGAGGGCGGCCAGCGCCGCCCGGGCCAGGCGCATGGTGCCGGCGTCGACGCCGTAGCCGGCCAGCTGGTCGGCGGCCACCCAGCGCAGGTCCCGGGACTCGTGATTGCCCCGGGGCACCGCGCCGGCCGGCACCACCACCAGGTAGCGGACATCGAGATGGAGGTGGGGACCGTGCGGCGGCGGCACGGCGTGGACGTCGACGTCGATCGCCGGCGTGGCCAGCCGGGACCCGGGGATGCCGGTCTCCTCGGTCGCCTCCCGCCAGGCCACGCCGGGCAGGGCGCCGGCGGTCAGGCGGGGCTAGGGGCGGATGGCAGGAATGCGGCGGCGGAGCGGCGCCTGGCGAGATGGCGGGAGTGCGGCGGCGGAGCGGCTGCGCGGAACGGCG
>DASXRH010000134.1:0-1912 GCA_036506715.1 Acidimicrobiales bacterium | reverse complement strand
ACTGGCACTTCGTCGACGTCGTCTGGGTGGCCATGTTCCTCACCATCTACGTGCTGAAGTGACGCGCCGGCCGTGACGTCCCGCCGCCTCCACCTCCTGCTCGTTGGCGTCCCGCTGCTGGTGTCCGCCGTGGTCACCCCGGTCGCGGTGGCGGCCGGCCAACCCCCGCCGGGCGGCGACGAGGTCGGCCGCGAGCTGTACCTGACCGGCTGCGCCAGCTGCCACGGGCCCGACGGCAAGGGGGTGAACGGGCCCGAGGGCGACGTGCGGGGACCGCCGCTGACCGACGCCGGCGAGGCGGCCGCCTACTACTACCTGACGACCGGGCGCATGCCGCTGGCCAGCAGCGACGAGCGGCCCGTCCGCAAGGACCCGGCCTACACGCCCGAGGAGATCGACGCCCTGGTCGCCTACGTGGGTACGCTGGGCAACGGGCCGGCGGTGCCCGACGTCGACCCCGCCAAGGGCGACCTGGCCAACGGGGGCGTGATCTACCGGGCCAGCTGCCAGGCCTGCCACAGCGCCTCGGGCAGCGGCGGGGCGCTCAGCTACGGCCGGGCGGCGCCGTCGCTGGCGTCGGCCACCCCCCGCCAGGTGGGGTCGGCGGTGCGGGTGGGCCCGGGCCAGATGCCGGTCTTCGGCGAGGACACCATCTCCGACGACGAGCTCAACGACCTGGTGCGCTACGTCGAGTACCTCCACGACCCCGCAGACCCGGGCGGTTTGCCCATCGGGCGCACCGGCCCCATCCCCGAGGGGTTCGTGGCCTGGCTGATCGGCATGACCGCCCTGCTGGCCCTGGTGGGATGGATCGGCACGCGGGCCCCCATCCGCGAGGCCGTGGCCGAGGCCGGCCGGGGGGACCACGATGGCTGACGACGCCCGGCGCGCCCGCGGCGGCCCGCGGGTCGAGCTGATGTCGGCGGCCGCCTTCCTCATCTCGACGGCGGCAGCCGTGGCCCTGGCCGTCGTGTACTGGCAGGGCGGCCAACCCCAGGCGGAGGGTGTCCTGCTCGCCGTCATCCTCGGTGGCATCGGCGTGGGCATCGTGCTGTGGGCCAAGCACTTCATGCCGGCCGACGTGGTCGAGGAGGAGCGCCACCCCCTCGAGTCGACGCCCGAGGAGATCGAGGCCTTCGCCGCCGACTTCGAGACCGGCGGGTCGACGCTGCGGAGCCGGCGGATACTGGTGGCCACGGCCGGCGGCGCCTGCGCCGCCCTCGGGGTGGCCGTGCTGTTCCCCATCCGCTCTCTGGGCCCGCGTCCGGGCCGGGGCCTGAAGGAGACGCCCTACCGGCAGGCGCCCATCCGGGTGGTGCGCGAGGACGGCACCCCGGTGCAGCCCGACGACCTGCCGGTGGACGGGTTCATCACCGTCTGGCCCGACGGCCACACCGACGCCTCCGACGCGGCCACCCTGCTCATCCACTTCCGCGCGGACCAGGACTTCCAGCCCAAGGCCGGCCGGGCCGACTGGACCGTGCAGGACATCGTCGCCTACTCGAAGTTGTGCACCCACGTGGGCTGCCCGGTCGGCCTGTACCAGGCCGAGCTGGGACTGCTGCTGTGCCCGTGCCACCAGTCGACGTTCGATGTCATGCAGCACGCCCGGCCCATCTTCGGGCCGGCGGCCCGGTCGTTGCCCCAGCTGCCGCTCGACCTCGACGCCGAGGGCTACATCATCGCCACGGCCGACTTCTCCGACCCGGTCGGGCCCGGGTTCTGGGACCGGGGGCGGTGAGCCGGCCGTGAGCGACACCGCCCCGCGCTCGGCCCGGTCCAAGGGGCCCCGGCCCGAGCACCTGCTCACGCACCGGCTGGCCCGCTGGATCGACAGCCGCCTCGGGGCCGCCAAGCTGGCCCGCACCGCGCTCAACAAGGTGTTCCCCGACCACTGGTCGTTCATGATCGG